>CALVER010000053.1 GCA_944326625.1 Candidatus Gastranaerophilales bacterium
CTTTTAAAATAAATATATTTGGGTTATATTTAACTGGTTGAGAATAAAACGGAGAGAAAGATGTACAACGTAGCTATAATAGGAGCCGGCCCTGCAGGAATTTTTGCCGCGCTTGAGATAACAAAATTAAAACCCGACTGGAAAGTTATTTTAGTAGAAAAAGGACAAAAGATTGAAAACAGAAAATGTCCTTTGCGTGAAGGTTCACCAAAATGTATTAACTGCAAACGCTGCGGACTTTTGTGCGGCTGGGGCGGCGCAGGAGCATTCTCTGACGGCAAATTAACCCTCACACCGGATGTCGGCGGAAACCTTATTGACTACATGCCAAGACAAAAAACCGAAGAATTAATTGATTACGCTGATAAATTATACCTGAAATTCGGCGCAACCGAAGAAGTTTTCGGAACAGATACAAAAACTTTTCAGGAAATCGAACATCAGGCGGTACTTGCCGAATTAAAACTTGTGTATTCACCTGTCAGACACCTCGGCACGGAAAGAAGCTTAGATGTTTTAAAAGCAATGCAGGATTATCTCGACGAAAGAATCACAATTCTGAACAATGTATCGGCAGAAAGCCTTATTGTTGAATGTGAACAGGTAAAAGGCATCAAATTAAGCAACGGCGACACGATTTGCGCGGAATATACAATCATAGCCCCCGGCAGAGAAGGCGCTGACTGGCTTACAAAAGAATTTGCCGATCACAAAATCGGTATGGTAAATAACGCGGTTGACGTGGGTGTTCGTGTTGAATTACCTGCACCTGTGTTTGAACCTTTGACATCAAAACTTTATGAATCAAAACTTATTTACCACTCACCGACTTTCGGAGATGAGGTCAGAACTTTCTGTATGAACCCGAACGGTGAAGTTGTTCAGGAAAACTACAACGGTATAGCAACAGTAAACGGCCACAGCTACGCAAATTACAAAACACCTAACACAAACTTTGCACTGCTTGTGAGCGAAAAATTCACAGAACCGTTTAAAGAACCTATCCAGTACGGACAACACATAGCAAGCCTTGCCAACATGCTCGGCGGCGGAATTCTTGTCCAAAGATTCGGTGATCTTCTTGACGGCAGACGTTCGACGCCCGAAAGGATTAAATCAAGCATTATTACGCCGACCTTGACATGCGCAACCCCCGGCGACTTAAGTCTGGTAATTCCTTACAGACAATTGACCAGCATAAAAGAAATGCTCTTTGCGCTTGACAAAATCGCGCCTGGAACAGCTTCACGCTACACATTGCTGTACGGTATTGAAGTTAAATTCTATTCAGCAAGGGTTAAATTGACTGATGAGCTTGAAACCGAAGGCGTTAAAAATCTTTTTGCAATAGGCGACGGAGCAGGGGTTACAAGAGGTTTAATTCAAGCCTCAGCCTCAGGCGTTCACGTTGCAAGAACTATTTGCTCACGCGGATAAATAGTGGTATAATTTTTGTATGGATAAAAAGGTAAGTTTAACAACTCAAAACCGGCTTATTGTATTCGGGCTTATTCTAAGTACCTTACTGATTATGGCAATTGCTGTTTTTTCTGTTTTGAATATCCAGAAAAAACTCAATGAGGGCTACCATAATTTCGGTCAGGTTATTTCCAAAACCCTTGCAATAGAAAGCAACGAACTTACCAAAAATCTGCCGGCTAACGAAATTTATAATACCTTAAAAACACATACAGACACAATATTAAAAAGCCATAATGATATTGTTTTTATTGAATTTACCGACAAAGACGGCAAAATTATTTATTCAGGTAAAAATGATTCACATAAAAGCACACAAAAACCGAATATTACGGTAAGTTCTCCCCTGACGGATATGGTGAGCAATTCTCCTATCGGCTCCGTAACAGTCGGGCTTTCAGGAAATATCATAAGCCAGATTTCGTCAACTACACGCGCATCGCTTTTATTTGTATTTGCGGTTGCATGGCTTGTGTTTGCATTTGTAATTCTTATAAACACATATCTTATAACCCGTGAACTCAGAATTCTTCACGACGGTGTCCAGAAAATTTCATCCGGGAATTTCGGCTACAAAATTGAAGGTGAAAACGTCAGCAACGAAGTTCAGGAACTTTTTAATTCTTTCAACGACATGTCCGCAAGGCTTCATCTGTACGAAGAACAGAATATTGAACAATTAACACTTGAGCGTAACAAACTTGAGGCGGTTTTGATGAGCATTGCAAACGGCGTTGTTGTTTGCGACAACAATGATACAGTTGTTCTTGTAAATAACCATGCGCAGAACCTTCTTGAAGTCGAAGAAAATCAGATGCTTAACACGTCAATTCAAAATTACATTGATACGGAAGGCAATTTCTGCTTTAAAGACAAAATTGAAGAATTCAAATCAAGCGAAAATAAATACGTAACATTTAATATTACGGTGGACAAACGCATAATTAAATGTATAATTTCGCCGATGTACACCAGAAGCAATGAATATGTAGGCTACATAATCGTTTTGATTGACGTTACAAAAGAAACCGAAATGGATTTGATGAAATCGCAATTTATTTCAAATGTTTCACACGAATTGAGAACGCCCGTAACGGTTTTGAGAAGCTACATAGACACGCTTTACACAATGGGAAATGAATTCGATTACGAAACCCAGAAAGAATTTATCGGAACACTTAATAATGAAATTATCAGGCTGCAAAATATGGTTAACGATATTCTTGACTTTTCGAGATTGGATTCCGACGTTGAACTTGATAAATCTTACAATAACATTGCGCAGCTCGTTGAAAATTGCGTAAACCAGATTGGCATACTTGCACAAGAAAAACATTTAACAATAGAAATTTCCAAAGAAGATAATCTGCCGGAGATTTTGTTTAACTATGACAGTATAGAGCGCGCGCTGAGGAATCTTTTGTCAAACGCGATAAAATATTCTCCTGAAGGTAAAACAATACGTGTACGTGTTTACAAAGGCTCTGAAAATGACATTGCGGTAACTGTTCAGGATGAAGGCTGCGGAATTTCCCCCGAACATCAAAAGAAAATATTCGACAGATTTTACCGTGTTGAAAACGATACTCACACGATAAAAGGCACGGGGCTCGGTCTGCATCTTGTTAAAACAACAATTGAAAAACATCACTGCGGAAAAGTTTTTGTAAATTCTAAAGTCGGAGAAGGATCAATTTTCGGTTTTACACTCCCGATAAATGCTTCCGTTAACGTTTAATCAAACCTTTCAGTAATTTTTCAGCCGCTTTATCGACTTCTTTATTCAAAAAGCCTGAAATTTCACGCACTGAATTTTCATAATCAAACCCGAGATATTTATCCATTCCCTTCAATTCTTTCATTGGGGCTCTCAAAATAGACTTGGAATGGAATATAACAAACAAGCTGTTTTTTTCGGGAATAGGTTTAAAAAACTGTTTTCCGGTCTGCATATCGGTTTTCAATAAAAATGACGGGGTTTGATCATATCTTCGGAAACCTGCATCAAACTGCATACCGTTTTTTATAACACGTTTTGAAACAAGTCTGCTCTTTTCGTCAAAATTCTTTATCCATATAGTACCTTTAGGGGTAATTCCACTTACAATTGACATTTATATCTCCTTTATAACTGATAGAAAACACGGCAAAAAATAATTTGCCGCAATATTTACAAAAAGTAACTAATCAAATAACGCATTGATTTTATCAACAATATCCTGCGGGTCGATTTCACCCGTAACCTTATTAATATCCTGCGCAATTTGATAGAGTTTTGCAGCTTCAATTTTGTCACCGGTTATTGCAATACATCTTGCAAGATTAAAATGCGCAAGTGCGTAATTCGGATTGCATTCCACTGATTTTTTGAATAATTCCATGGCTTTTTGCACCCTTCCGAGATCGTCAAGATAAATTACACCAAGATTATTGTAGGCAATATCATAAGCGTCATCATACAGAATTGCGAGTTCATATTCTTTTATAGCTTCGTCAATGTCGCCTTTACCCCAGTATAAAAATCCCAAATTACAATGGATTTTGGCATTTTCGGGCTCCAAATCCAGCGCATTTCTGTAAACCGCAAGCGCGTTATTGTAATCTTCTTTATCATAAAACGCACTTCCGAGGTTTATGTAAATATCAATATCCTCTGGCGTCAAAAGATAAGCGCTCTGATAAGAGCTTATCGCCGCATTAAGATCGGATTTATTTTCCTGAAAAACATATCCGAGAGTTTGATTAATTACGCTTGTCCACTGCTTATTGGGATTAAGCGTAACCGCGGTTTGGAAATGCGAAACAGCGCCGTCCGCGTCACCTTTAATATACAGAATATTAGCCAGATTTGAGTGAAATTCCGGAATATTCGGCATAATTTGAATTAATTTTTCATAAATTTCTACAGCGCTGTCATAGTCGCCGAGTTCCTCATAAGCCTGACAAAGGTGGCGATATGCCGAAATATTCAAGCTGTCCAGCCAAATTGCCATTTTGTATTCAGTAATCGCATTGTCAAATTGCCCGACAGATCTGTAAATATCTCCCAAAAGACAATACAAAGGAACAAACCCCGGAGCTTTTTCAACAGCTGCTATGTAAACGTCCAAAGCTTCACTCAAACCGCGTGTCTGCACCATATAAAAACCCTTGATCATCATGGGCATAAATTTTAAATATGAAAGCGAACGCCCGACATTTTTTATAGCCTGAAAATCAAAAGGCAGAGTAAGCCAGGATAATACAAGCTCCCACAGTGCCTTCAACCTTGTTTTTAAACATCTGTAAGAAGAAACCTTGTAAAGTGAATGTAATAAATAATGCGCACAAGAATTTCTAAACGGTTTGAATTTAACAGCCTTTTTAGCATTCAGACCTGCTTCCAGGAATCTGGCTTTTTTAGTATAAGTTTCCGCCAGAAGATAGTAAGCTTTAGCGAATTTTGAATTCTTTGAAATAGCCATATCAAGGTAATTTATGGCCTTATCCAGATCGCCTTTGTAAAATTGAGCCTGACCTATTTTAAAATAGATTTCAGCCGAATCAATATAAGTTTCCAGAGCGCGCTGGTATTCGGTTATAGCCTCATCAATATACTGGCACGAATTATAAATATCCAGATGCCATGCTAAAAACAAATCGCCGAGTCTTACGTGCAAATCCGCATTTGTGGGGTCATTTTGCAAACCTATCTGGCATAATTCTATTGCTGATTTTACATTACCTGTTTTAAATTCTTTATTAATCTTTTTCTCTAATAGCTTGTCCATTTGATAATATTGTAAATAACTTTCGGGGAAAATGCAAGTAATTAATATTTCGTGTATAATATACACAAAAAGGGGGCATTTAATGGGAAAGATATATTTTGTTGATGTAACAAACAGAGACGGAGTACAAACATCGCGCCTCGGACTTGCAAAGCTGCAAAAAACCATAATTAACATTATGCTTGATGATATGGGAATAACCCAGTCCGAATTTGGATTTCCGACAACCAAACACGAAATAAACTACCTTAACGGCAATCTTGAACTAGTTGAGAGAGGCGCCATAAGACGTACAAAGCTTTCGGGCTGGATGAGAGCAATTGCAGGCGACGTCGAAGACTCTTTTAAAAATGTTCCGAAGCTCAAATACGTTAACCTTTCCCAATCTACCTCAAAACAAATGACCCTCGGCAAATATCAAGGCAAAAAATCACTTGAAGATATTCTAAAAATGACCTGCGAAGCAGTTGAATGCGCCGTATCACACGGAGCTGAAATTATCGGCGTAAACGCTGAAGATGCCTCCAGAAGCGATATGGATTTTTTAATCCGCTACGCAAAAGAAGCTAAAAAATGCGGCGCCGGCAGATTCAGATACTGTGATACATTAGGTTACGAAGACCCGAAAACAACTTATGACAGGATTTACGAAATCGCAAAACAAACTCAAATGCCTGTAGAACTTCATTTTCATAATGACCTGGGTATGGCTGCAGGATGTTCTGTTATGGGTGCGAAAGCCGCAATTGATGCGGGAGTTGACGCATATATCAATACCGCAATCAACGGTATGGGAGAACGTGCCGGCAACGCGGATTTGGTTTCCTGCCTGCTTGCCATATTAAAATCCGCAGGATTTAAAGACAAATACAAAATCGACGAAAATATAGATTTAAGTAAAGCCTGGCACCTTGCAAAATACACTGCCTACGCCTTCGGAGTTCCTATTCCGAAGAACCAGCCGGCAGTCGGAGACAATGCGTTTGCGCATGAATCAGGAATTCACGCGGACGGAGCACTAAAAGACCGCAGAAATTACGAGCTTTACGACTTTGAAGAACTCGGACGCGGCGAACCTGAAATTATTGAAACAGGCAGAATGATTACAACAGGCGAATACGGCGGGATTAAAGGTTTCCGCAATGTCTATAACAACCTTGAAATAGAATTCAAAGACGAACACGAAGCAAGAAATATTCTTGAACTTGTCCGCTATGCAAACGTACATACCCAGCAGCCGCTTACAACGGATGAATTAAAATTTATCTACTACTATCCGGATATTGCGGCGCAAATTATGACGGTTTCGCCTTACTATGAGCCGATTGGCGCCATAAAAGACAGAGTCGAAGCGGATAAACTTTCCAAACCCCACAGAATAATTTAAAAATGCCTTAAATTAATTGTTACAAATTGTAACAATTAATAAAGATTTCAGCCCCAAATGCCGTTATACAGACTAAAGGAAACAAAAAAGGGTAAAGCTATGGGAATGGCGGCATCACAGGCGCGTTTTCTGGGGTTAACAGCCCGCAAGACAAACGTTGAATATGAAGGACAACAGATTAACCAGCAGCGCACAACGCTGGGTAATCAGTCCGCTAATTATTACAGCCAGCTTCTGGGTATGGCTGTACCTACTCCGCCGTCAGTAGCAGATTTTACTAAAACAGTTTACTCTTTTAATGACGGAAATTTAGAAAATACAATAACATCACTTATAGCTCAGGGAAACGGAAATTACAAAGTCAGCTACTTGTCAAACTGGACTGATGATTTTTCAATCGTCGCAGCCGGCCGTACATCAGTTGTAAATGTAAACGATCAAGGTTATTACGTAGGCAAAGATCTTTTGAAACCGCTTGCGGCAGGTTTAACAACCGCTGATCAGGCAACAAATGCAGACGGTGAAAATTTCAGACTAAGCCCCTCAATGAGTTATGAAAAAGACGGTAAAGTAATCCAGCTTGTGGAAGCCGACTACAACAAAATCGTTTCTGTAATCGGAAGAGAACCGCAGCTTTCAGATTACAGTTTGGAAGGTCTGACTGCAGACTACAAACAGACACAATGTTACTCATCCGTATACAATGATAACCCGAATTTGCAGCAGGGACACATTGAACACAACCTGTGTAAATTAATTTGGGATCCTAATACCGTAGGTGAATCAATAACTTCCAGAGACGGCGTAACTTTAACAAGCAACCGCGCTATGGGATTGACTTCACTTTGTACAACCTGGGGCGCATCTGATGCGCCTGACGCAACTACAAAAGCTATCAAAGACAAACTTCAAAACTATTATCCTGATATATATCAGGACATGATTGATTTGTACATAGATCTTGTTTTATACATGAATGAAAATCCATGCGGAAGTTCAGGTTATGAAGTTCATGACTGCGAACTTTCCGATACAAATTACGACCACAATGAAATCACACCGAGCAGCTTATTACAACGCTGGGAAGATTTCTGGTCAACAGTTGAAAACTTGAAACCCGAAAACTTATACAAAGAAGCACACGACAAATGGCAGGCAGAATACGACCCTTATGTCGGCAAATACATGAATACCGCTGACTATTCAGATGTTTATACAATTGAAGAAAAATTATATTATGACGGAGATGACGAATATTTAGCAGGACTTTCACAAGATCAATTGGAAAGATTATACGATGAAGAAGCTTACTGGGAAGATCAATTAAATAAAATCTACGGAACACCTGATAACGGCTGGTACGTAAGATATGTTGAAAATTCCGCAACCGGCGAATATTATCCTGTATTCTATAACGGGGATGACATTGCTGACGGCGTTAAAGCCGACAACGGCGACGTACATTCTAACGTAAATACTTACACAATCGGCGCTAAAGAAAGATGCGAAGAGGTTAAATCTCAAGATGCAAGACTTGAACAGGATACAACCGGACGCTTCATAAGCATTACATTATACGATAATAACAATGTAGGCACGACTTACGCACTTACAACAAATACAATTACCGATCAAGATGCTTATGATGACGCAATGAACCAGTATGAATACGACAAATATCAATACGAACAACAAATTCAAAAAATAAATGCAAAAATTTCAATAACTCAGGCGCAGGACAAAAACCTTGAATTACGCCTCAAACAGCTTGATACAGAACAAGACGCAATCCAAACCGAAATGGACGCTGTTCAAAGCGTTATCGAAAAAAATACCGAATCTTCATTCAAAATTTTCGGTTAGTAATTTTTCTCCTTTTTTGTGATAAAATTTATAAAAAAGGAGCTTTTTATGGGTTTGACGCTGGCAGAAAAAATAATTTCACTGCACACAGATAAGGAAGTACACGCAGGCGAACTGGTTATTGCAAAAGTTGATGTAT
>CALVER010000054.1 GCA_944326625.1 Candidatus Gastranaerophilales bacterium
CGTAGTGCAATTTTTATATCAATTCCTTGAGCAATTGCCGTTGTGATAGCTGCAAGTACGTTATAAACGCTGAACATACCGTTCATGTGAAGGCTGACTTTGTATTCATTATCTTTTGTAACAAGTGTAAATTCAGCACCGTTCAAGGAAAATTCAATGTCTTTTGCCATAACATCTGCTGTATTTTTTACACCGTATGTGTATTTTCTGACTTCTTCAGGCACAACGTTTAAAAATCTTTGGCCGTATTCGTCATCAATGTTTATAACTGCAAAACAGCCTTCCTTAAGGTTTTTGAATAAAATTGCCTTTGCGTTGAAATAATTTTCCATTGTAATATGGTAATCAAGGTGGTCTTGAGTCAGGTTTGTAAACACTGCTCCGTCAAATCTGCAGCCGCCGACTCTGTTTTGTTCAAGCGCGTGGGAACTTACTTCCATAACAACGTTATCAATTTTTTCAACATCCTTAATCATTCTCAATGTAGCCTGTAATTCGGGTGCCTGAGGTGTTGTGTGTTTTGCGTCACGGTATTCTCCGTTTGAAGATAATTTATACCCTAAAGTCCCGATAAGCGCACATTTTTGATTATTTTCCTCAAAAATACGCTGGATTAAATGAGTTACGGTTGTTTTGCCGTTTGTTCCGGTTATACCGATTAAATTTAAGCCTAAAGAGGGTCTTGAATAAAACCTGTCCGCTATATCCGCGATTTTGTGACGGGTATTTGAAACAACTACCTGTGGAATTTTGATATCCAGCGGTCTTTCGACAAGAAGTGCAACGGCACCGTTATCAATGGCCATTTGTGCGTATTCGTGGCCGTCTGTGTGTTCACCGACAAGACAAATAAATATATCACCTTGCTTTGTCGTCTGTGAATTATATGAAATTCCGCTGACTTCAACGCTTTTGAAATTTACAAGGTCTTTATAATCAAGATATTCAATTAATTCTTCAAGTTTCATTTGTGGTCTCCTTTTTCTTAGGCTGTTTATCAGGTTTAAGGTTCATAATTCTTGCGGTCTGTTCGGCAACTTCGTGGAAAACAGGCCCTGCAACCGTGTTACCCCAGATTGCGCCGACTCTTGCACTGTCTATCATTACATAAATCAAAACCTGCGGATCTGTTGCCGGAAGATAGCCTATTGTTGAGGTGTAGGACATACCTGTATAGCCGGAGCCGCCTTCTTTTGGTTTATTTGAAGTACCGGTTTTTGCCGCGACATTATATTTATCCATTTTTATGACGGATTTCCCGTTATTAACACTTGCAGCCAGAAGTTTTGTAACTGTTTTTGCTGTTTCCGGCGACACTACTTGAGTGTAGTGAATTTTTTGATCATATTCTTCTTGAGGGTATTTTATGATATGGGGGGTTACTCTGACACCGTTATTTGCCAATGCTGATACGGCACTCACCATTTGCATAGCGGAAACTGATGTTCCGTAACCGTAAGCCATTGTCGCATGAATACCTTTATCCCATTTGTGCCATGCAGGAAGCAGCCCCGCTGATTCCCCGGGTAAATCTATTCCCGATCTTTGCCCGAAGCCGAATTTTTTGAGCATATCATAGAATTCTTTAGAGGTCATTGTTTTTGCAACATTAATTGAGCCGATGTTACTTGAATGTTCAAATAAATATTCAAGTGAAATCATTCCAGGGTAAGGGTGGACATTATAGTCATAGTTTTTAATTTCCCATTTGCCGATTGATGTTTTACCAGTGTCAAGAATTTCGGTGTGTTCGTTTATTTTGCCGAGTTCCATTGCACTTGAAACCGTAATAATTTTGAATGTTGATCCGGGCGGAAATACGTCCGTTAAAGTCCAGTTTTTAATCTGTAGTTCGCTGGCTTTTCTGTAATTATTAGGATCATAAGTCGGATAGACGGCATAGGCAAGAATTTCTCCATTTTTAGGGTTCATAACGATTACGGTACCGCGCAAAGCTTCTTTTTCCGTAATCATTTTTTGCAATTCTTTTTCGCATACGTGCTGGATTGCGGCGTCTATGGTTAATGTAATATCCTGCCCTTTCGGGTTTGTTGTAGTTGCGACAGGGTCAGTCATAAAATCATAGATAATTTTGCCGTCGCGGGTTCTTTGATATCTTACTGCGTGTTCGACGTGTTCAAGCTTATCTTTTGCCGTATATTCAACTCCGTTTGCAATATCCGCGTCAAAATTATAATACCCCAAAACATGCGCCGCAAGGTTTCCTTGAGGGTATGTACGGGTATTTTTTTTGCCCATGCTGATTTCTCTCAAATGTAATTTGGCAAGTTCTTTTGCGGTATTTTTATCAATATCTTTTTTAATTGTAATAACAGGGCCGGGTTTTTTGAGGAGGTTTAAAAGTTCGCCGTAGGGCATTTTTAAAATTGGGGCAAGTTTATTAGCCAGATCTTCTTCTGATGAATCGTAGTTTGCGGGGTGTGCATAGACATCCGAATAAACTTTATCTGTTGCAAGTTTAATGCCGTTTCTGTCATAGATATCCCCGCGCATTACAAAGCTTCTGTTAATACGCTGGTTTCTGGCTCTTGCGCGGTATTTGCCGACATCTATTACCTGCACGACAAACAGATATATTGCAAGAAGTGCCGCAAAACCTATAAAGAAAATCTGCAAAAGTCCGAGAACTCTCTCAAAACTTTTCATTCGTTTTTCTTTTTCATTTTCCCGATTTTTTTGTCGCATATCCCCACCTCTCATTATTTTAGCATAAGTAATTTCAAAAAATTTAAATATTAAATAAAATTACAAAAATTTATTATTTGGAAATAATGGAGTAAGATATTTTTATGAAGAAATTATTCACATTGATTTTAATAATATTTTTGGGTCAGGCGTCTAACGCGTTTGACGTTGTTTATCCACGTAAAAACATAGTTACGATAAATTCACCGTCGACATTTTTCATAGGGTCGTCAAACCCGAAAGATATGCTTTTAGTCAACGGAGAAAAGGTAAAAGTTCATTCATCAGGCGGGTTTGCGCATGTTGTTGTGCTTGATGAGGGAGAGAATAAATTTGTTTTGCAATGCGGTGATGAATTGAAAACTTTTATAATAAACCGGCCTAAAAAAGTTACGGGAGGAGTTTACGTTCCGCCTAAACTTATTGAATATGAGCACAAAAAGGAGTTTTTAACCTCTATTGAAAATGCACCGTTAAGATCAACGCCGGTAGATGTTGGGATTAACAGGATGTCGCATTTTGAAAAAGACATCCCGTTGACCATAGATGCTGAATTGAGTAACTTTTACAGGGTTGTACTGGGTGAAGATAAAAAAGCATGGATTGCAAAAACTAATGTAAAAGCTTTTGAAGGGAGTTTGAATTCGCCCGCTGTAGTAAGCGGCTGTGACAGGGCTGACAATGATGAATATTTCAAGTTTATTTTTCATCTTGATAAAAAAACACCCTATGAAATTACGGAAGGAGAAACTTTTACGCTGAAGTTTTATAACGTAAAAGATTGCCCTGATAATACGTATATATTTAATTTTCCGTATAAAGAGAATTCCGGCACCCAAAAGCTTGCCGGATACAGCGGAAATTACGACGGTAATGATTTTGTGCTAAAGATAAGAAAATTTCCGGTTACTGCTAAAAACAAACCGCTTGAAAATATCAAGATAGCGGTTGATGCCGGACACGGCGGCTCGGAAGCAGGTGCAATCGGATGCTGTGGGGACAAGGAAAAAGATATTACGCTTTCAATTGCCAAATATCTGGAGCACGAACTTAAAAAGCGCGGGGCAAAAGTTGTTATGACGCGTTCTGATGACAGTTTTGTCGGATTACGCGAAAGGGTTGATATTGCAAACGAAAATGAGTCAATGTTTTTGATAAGCATTCACGGGAACTCGCTTCCTGACAGCGCAAATCCGAATGAACATCAGGGAACAAGTATTTATTTTTATTATAATCAGGCTAAATCTTTGGCTGCCAATGTTCTGCTCACAATGACAAAACAATTGGGTACGCAAAATGATAATATCAGGCAGGGCAGTCTGGCACTTGTACGAAATACAAATGCTTTAAGTATATTAATCGAAGTCGCATACCTTATAAATCCGGAAGATAATTCAATGCTTATAGATCATCATTTTCAAAAACGCTGCGCCAAAGCCATTGCAGACGGCATTGAAAGTTTTTTGAGGAATTAATATTATTCCGGCTAAAACCTCAGAATGGCATGTAGACTCCAACGACTTTGCGATTGCCACGGCCTCGCTTTGCTCGGCCTCGCAATGACAAACATGGACAAATTGTAGGTCGGATTATCCGACTGTAAATTCTTAGTATCTTAGTGCCTTAGTATCCTAGTATCTTTTTATTACGAAAATGCTTTGAAGGAACGTTCGGTGTTCTTTTCAATTACGCTTTTAACTGAATCGTACTCTGTTTGGAGTGCATTGTGTTCAGTGTCAAGTTTTTTCAAATCATTATCGTATTTTTTATCTTTAGTTTCAATATCTCTTAATTTCTGGTTATATTCAGCTTCTGCTCTTGCCACGGCGATTTCGTCTTCTGTTTCTGAAATATCTGTGCAGGAGCTGTAAGCAGTTGCCATCCATTTAGTTGTTTTAAGCCCTGTGTTGTCTTCAGCTTCATCAACATATTGAACTTTTTCCAAAGTTACCACCCCGTGAGTAAGTGCAAATTGCAGCCAAGAGCTGCTTGTTAATAAATTATCATCAAGCTGTTTATAATAAGTACCTTTTTCGCCTTCAGCGGACTTGCGGTCGCTTTCGCCGTTCAAGCGGTGCCAGAGGTTAACATACCAGCCGGTTTTCGGGTCTTCTTCATCAGGAATTTTACTTGTCGGAAGGTTTGCTATATCGTCCATGTATTGAGTGTACAGTTCATTACAACTTGTCTGCCAGCTGTAAATATCATTCCATTTTGCAGCCCATTCTTCATGTTGTTTCTTAAATTCATTATATTTTTCCTGATATTTTTCGTTATATTCAGCTTCGCCTTTTTCTTTTAAACCAGCAAGATCTTTATAGAATTGCTGCCACGCTGTATATAACTCATTTTCAGTTTTTACATTAGCCGTAGTATTAATTGTAAAAGCTTTATTATCTATTTCTGTAGTCCTTGTACCTTGTGAGTTAGTATTAAGATAATTAATTACATCACAATATAAATCAATAATTGATTGTATTAATTCCTGTACACACTCATAATCACTGACTTCTCTAAGTGCTTTCAGCAAAGGCGCAGCCTGTCCGGTATCGCTAAAGTTATAATTCGTCAAAGAAAATCCATTTCTAGTCCCGCATGCTGATTCAATATTTGTGATTGTAATAGTACCATCAGAATTCGTTATTTTTTTTGTTTCAGTACCAAGACCATTTTCATACCATAACAAAGCGGCCAAGTTATGTTCCATATGACCGATGCCATCTTTTGTGGAATTTACAGCAGAATAACATACAGATTTATTATAAGCTGTTGCCAATGCGGCGAAATCAGGCATATCAACTTTTTCCGGTTCTTTAGGCTCGTCTCCGGGGTATGCGGGCGGGTTTGTTAACTCAGCAATTAAACTGCCGTATGAACCGGATTCTTTGCCGGTTACCGGTACTGCGGAAGCTCCTTGTGCCCATGAATTGTACTGCTGTTCACTCATTCCGCTGTTAGGCTGTGATACCCAATTTTGGATATTCATTCCGCCAAAATCTACAAGCGCTTTATCTGCATCTATATCATAAAACTCACTGTAATTGCTGCCGAAAATGGATTCTAATGAGGCAATAAACTGCGGGTTTGTTGTTAATGCAACGCCATACTCCTGCACAAATTCATTTACATCGGCGCTTGATTCAAAATTCATTGCATCAGTTGAACTTATTAACAGTTGTCCTGACGCATTTGATATGCCGTATTGATTTTTTAATTCACTGTATTCATACATTATAGCAGGGGTTAATTCTGTTTGAGTTGATTCGCCTTGAGCATTATAGGTTGTGTACATCAATTTTGTTGCGTTCAAGGCTTGAATGTATTCCTGACTTGCTTCCTGAGTTTTATCAGCAAGACGCACTTTGGAGTTTGAAATCTGCTGTGAATGCAGCTCATTATCGGATAACCGCGCAGTAATACTGAGCAGTCTCGCTTGTGAGGCAGCCAGGCCCATAGGTTTTTCCTTTCACATTGATACTTTTGATACACTTATATTTACGTAATTTTGTTTGTTTATCTTTAATATATACATGTATTTTGTTAAGAAATCGTAATAAAAAAACAAATGTAACAAATTGTAAAGACGTATTACAAAGGGGCTGAAACCCTGTTATAATGCCTGTATGGTATGGTATGGTATGGTCGAAGTGTGTTTTTTTGTCTAAAGTAGCCCCGAAAAATTTCCGTATTCATGAATACGCATTGATACGGAAAGGAATATATGGGTTTAGCAGCATCACAAGCGAGATTATTGAGCATAACCGCAAGGTTATCCGATAATGAGCTGCATTCACAGCAGATTTCAAACTCCAAAGTGCGTCTTGCCGACAAAACGCAAGACGCAAGTCAGGAGTATATTCAGGCTTTGAATGCAACAAAATTGATGTACACAACCTATGACGCGCAGGGGAATTCATCATATACGCAGCTAACGCCGACCTTTTTATACACTTATACCCCGCTTAAAAATCAGTATGCGCTTCAAGATGCAAGCGGTGCTTATTATGTTAGTGCTGTAGACGCATACAATTATGAAAATACAGATACTTTGATAGAATTTTTAGAGTGCTATGATCTTTTAACAGATGAAAAATATCAAGATGCATTGGAAAAATACGAACAGGATATGGAAAAATTCCAGCAAGCCCAGACTAAATATGAAGAAGATTATAAAGAGTATGAAGCCAAGTTAAAAGATTATAATACAAAGTTAGACGCATACAATAAAGAATTAGCTGAATATGAAAAGGCATATCAGGAATATCTTGACCAATTAAATCAGCCGAACCTCTACGACAAATTTGCAGGCTTGGTTGGTACAAGCGATAATCCAAATGGCCAGGCCGGCGGATGTTATCAAGCAGCCTTAAAATGGAACAGTACAGGTTGTTATGCACATTTATTAGCGCACATGTTAGATTATAAAGGTGGAAGCAATTTTAATTATAATTATGATTACAAAACAAGTTATATTAATCCTGACACCGGTATTAACGATACGGTTCAGATAGATAACCAAAGCGGAGCTACATATGCGACTATGCATAGGTATGTTAAAGATGATCCCAACTGGCTGGAAATTGTTGATGCCATAAATGATTCATCACGACTTTGCGACGGGGATGATGTTTATAACGGTACAAGTGATGGTACAAAAGATAATATTATTCAACAAGCAATTGATGAAGGCAGAGTACCTACAAAAGCAGAAATATTACAGAGTGACTATTTGTATGATCCTGATACAAATACTGTTACAGGCGTAAAAACACTTAAACAAAAAGCTATTGATTTGTTGTATATGTTAGATAATATAAACGAATATAGAGATGTTGTTGATTGGAAAGCAACCTTGATCAACTTCACAGACGGTGATATGAGAAACTTGGGTTCAGCACCGACACCGCCGGATCCGTTTACTGCTGAAATGCCTGATATGCCGACAAAACCGGAAGAACCTATACATCCTGATTATTCCGTTGAGCTTAACGATCAGGACAAAGCTCAATGGTATGTTAACCTGTGGTATATGATGAACGGTTCAGACACTGCAAACCTTGTAAAAGACGACACATCAACCGATCTTGACGGCGTGTTTATTGTTGCAAGTGCCGAAAAATCCCAAAAAGGCAATTACAAAATTCTTGACGACAATCTTATGAATAGTCCCGAATGGATTCAGTTTGCACTTGAACATGGTGTTGTAACCCTTGTTCAGGCTCAGTATTACAACCCGTCAGAAGACAGCGGCAAAGCTCCTGAACTCAGCAGTGCTGCTATTACCTGGAGTGCAACAACATTGTCCGCATGCGCTGATATTTCTTCTACGGAAGACGAAATCGCCGTCGCAAGAGCAGAAGCTGAATATAACCAGAAATTAAGAGATATTGAAACTAAAGATAAAAAATACGATAATGATTTGAAAAAACTTGACACTGAACACAATGCACTCCAAACAGAGTACGATTCAGTTAAAAGCGTAATTGAAAAGAACACCGAACGTTCCTTCAAAGCATTTTCGTAATAAAAAGATACTAGGATACTAAGGCACTAAGATACTAAGAATTTACAGTCGGATAATCCGACCTACAATTTGTCCATGTTTGTCATTGCGAGGCCGTGGCAATCGCAAAGTTGTTGAAATTACCACGGCGTACACGCACTTCTCGTAATTACATGAAAATTTATGAAT
>CALVER010000055.1 GCA_944326625.1 Candidatus Gastranaerophilales bacterium
GGAGTGTGCGCAGCACACGACGTCGTAATCTCATTATTATCCAACGACTTTGCGATTGCCACGGCCTCGCTTCGCTCGGCCTCGCAATGACAGGACAACTCTATGTGTTGTCGTGGTTCAACCACCCCTCGCCCCCTGGGGGAGAGGGTAGGGAGAGGGGCTTTTCTCTGCGTCACAGCTGCTAGATCCTGAAACAAGTTCAGGATGACATGACAAGTTCCACCAATGTCTTGTCTGTTGTCGTGCCTTTGGCACCACCCCTCACCCGAATTTCTAACACTCGTCCCTCGTGTTGAAATTCTTCCCTCTCCCACAAGGGGCGAGGGTAACAATTCGTCAAAACCCTTACTATCAGTACCTAGAGGAGACGCCCCCCCCCGTTTGTCAAAAATCTTTCATTTTCCATAGCTTTTCTCCTTCTTCTTGTGTTTTTATTATATCAAATTATTTTTATTTTGGCAATAAAAAAGCACCCATAAGGGTGCTTTTTATATATTTAATTCATAGGAATTGTTAATTTTTGACCGATTTGAAGCCTGTTAAGATTTTTAAGGTTATTAACCTTTTGGATTGCGTTAGCTTTTTCAGGGCTATATGAACCGTAAAATCTGATCAAAATACTTTCAACCGTATCACCGCTTTGAACGGTATAAACTTCTGATTCTTCAGGCGCAGCAGTTTCGCCGGCAGGTAAAAAGTTCACATTTTCATTTTGGACTTTAACATTCTGAGCCGGAACTTTAACATCATTTCCTTTAACTGAAAAACTGATGATAGTTGTAAGCATAAGCATTGTAATCGCGCCGGCAATAAATCCGGTTGCGAGGTAAACGCTGGGTGATTTTTCTGATTTTTGGCTGATTTTAAAATTCTGCCACAAAAGATCCAATTCTTTTTCTTTATTCGGACGAACATAAACGTTCGGAGAATTGTCATAGGTAGAATCCTGTTTATATTTGGAAAGAGCTTCCAAAACAGCCATTTTTTCCTTAGAAAGGTTAGATCTTCTCAATGTTGAACTTTTCATAATTCGGACCTCACTATCCCTTAAAATTGTTCTTAGTAATAGAATGCTAACACGATATTTTTTTAAATTCAAGTATTTGTAAATTTTTAAAAAATTTCCGTGCTGGACGAAAAGGAATTTTTTATATATAATTTAAATATATGAAAAAGTATGCAATCGGAATTGATTTAGGCGGAACAAAAGTTTTAATTGCACTTGTAAATAAAGAGACAGGTGAAGTTATCCACTGGGTAAAAAAGAAAACAAAAAAAGACAAAGGCCCGAAAAATATTATCCGTAAAATGATTGACGGCATAGAAGAACTTTTGGAAGAAAGTAAAATTTCTTTAAGCGAAATTTCATCAATAGGCGTCGGGGCAGCAGGTCAGGTTGACAGAGAACACGGGATTTTAATTGCCGCGGCAAACCTTGACTGCTATGACCTTAATATAAAAGAAAAAATTAACGAACATTTTAATATCCCCGTATATCTCGGGAATGACGTTGAAATAGCCGCAATAGGCGAATTAAAATTCGGTGCGGCAAAGGGTTATAAAGATGTTGTGTGCATATTTGTCGGAACTGGAGTAGGCTCATCTATTGTAAAAGACGGAAAAATTATCCGCGGAGCAACCGGGACAGCCGGCGAAATCGGACACATTATAGTTGACTTAAACGGCAGACCATGCGCATGCGGTGCGCACGGATGTCTGGAAGCTTACGCATCACGTTCCGCCATTGAAAAAAGAATTGAAGGTGCACTCAAAAAAGGCAGACACTCCGTGATTTTGGATTACATGGAAAACGGTAAATCAATAACATCACACATGATACACGATTCAATAGAAAGAGGAGATGAACTTGTAACGCAATGCGTGGATGAAGCGGCAGAATATTTATCCGGCGGAATTGCAAGCATAATTAATTTTATAAACCCGCAGTTAATTGTTCTTGGCGGCGGGCTTATAGATGCGGTTGATTATTTCTACCAAAAAGTAATTAAAAAAGCAAAAGCCAAATCACTCCCTGTTCCCGCGACAAAAATAGAGTTTAAAAAAGCGGCGCTTGGTGATTTTTCAGGAGTTGTAGGAGCTGCATTTTTAGAAGGGTAACAAATGGGTAAAAAAATTCTTTTAATCAGATTATCATCACTCGGAGACGTCATACATACAATTCCGCTTGCAAATTCCTTAAAATCCGCAGGTTATGAAATAACATGGCTTGTATCGGAAAAAGGCATTCAAGTGCTTAAGGGCAATCCTTGCGTTGATAAAGTAATCCTTGCGCCCGTTCAATTATGGAAAAAACGCGGATTTTCACTTGAAAGTTTTAAAGAATATTTGACAATTTTAAAACAAATTCGCTCTGAACACTTTGACATTGCAATAGATGCACAAATGATGTTAAAAAGCCTTTATTGGATGGCATTTTGCGGAGCAAAAAGAAAAATTATTTCAAAACAGGCAAGGGAATTATCCATTCTGGGCGCAAATGAAATTATCCCGAGAATCACAGAACACCATAATTCATCAGTTATCAGAAATTACATGAAATATGCGGATTATCTGGGGGCTAATACGAACGAAATCAAGGTAACCATTCCGGAGCGTTCACTTGAAACAAAAACCAAAATTGATGAACTTTTAAAAAATATTAAAAAGCCGCTTGTTGTAATTGCGCCTGCGACAACCTGGGCGCCTAAGCACTGGAACAAAGACCACTGGAAAAAAGTTGTTGAAAGCCTTAAAGAGAATTGTTCAATTGTTTTTACCGGCGGGCCGAAAGATAATGAGCTTATATCATACATAGGAGGAGATGAATTTTTAAATCTTGCGGGCAAAACAGATGTTTTGGAACTTGCCGAGGTATTTTCACGTGCGGATATTGTGCTTGCTCCGGATTCCGGCAGTGCTCATCTTGCCTGGGCAACCCAAAAACCCGCGGTTATAACAATTTTCACCTGCACACCTTTGAAATACCTTGCGCCTCCGGGTGATGATAACAAATACATAGCTCTGACCGGTGATTTACCCTGTCAGCCGTGTTTTAAACGCAAATGTAAATTGGGGACAAATGCCTGTACAAACCTTCCGAAACCTGAAGAAATTATAAATATTGTTAACAAACTGTTAGAAAACAGAAAAAATGTTGTATAATATTAAAGTAAAATAGGTATTTAATGGGCTTTTTAGATAAAATAAAAGAATACAGACGAATGCTTTCGCAGGTGGAAAGAAGTATCTACGGCGAGAAACAGGACTATCTGGAAATTTACGAACGCAACCTGCAGCTTGAAAAAGAAATTGAAGCGCGTACGACTGAATTAAACGTTGCGAATAAACGTATGCTGACCCTGCAGCACATCTGGGACATGATGAATTCATCAACGCCTTTGGAAAATGTTCTGGAAAAAGTCGTAAACAGCATTCACGGTGAACTAGGATATCTTCACTGCGCAATTATAAGAAAACTCCATGATGAAAAGGGCGATTACATGCAAATTGCAACGCAATCGAAAGATTCCGCAATCGCAAGAGTTAATAAAATTATCGGAATTCCGATTGAGGCAAGAAGATTAACCTATAATCCCGACGGGATTTATGCAGATACTATCAAAAACCGAAAAATCGTGCAGACAAAAGATTTGGGCGGTACGCTGAAATATGTCATGCCGGATTTGCCCGATGATGTAGCACTTGCGGCAGTTACAAACCAGCCCTGCAAATCATTAATTATTATACCGCTTTGTCCTATGAACACGGAATTCGGCTGGTTTTGCGTATTCACATCCCGCGATGAACTGGCAGAATCCGAAACAGACTTTTTATCGCTTTTTGCCCAGCAAATCGAAATGTCCATAACGATTACGGATTTGTTTTTAGCAGTAAAAGAACAGGCAGTAACGGACAGTTTAACAGGTTTATACAACAGGCGCCACTTTGAAGAAACCCTGAAACGCGAAGTCACCCGTGCACAACGCCAGCACCAGCCGTTTTCTATTATCGGAATTGATCTTGACTATTTGAAAAAGATTAATGATGAATACGGACACGCCTATGGCGATCTGGCAATAAAAACAGTAGCGGAAGTTTTAAAAAGCAACGCCAGATCAATTGATATACCGGCGAGAATGGGCGGCGAAGAGTTCAATGTTCTTTTGCCCGGTATTGATTCAAAAGGCGCAATGGTAGCGGCAGAAAGAATTCGAAAAGCCATCGCGAATAAAGAGCTTGATGTTATAGGGCATGTAACCGCAAGTGTCGGTGTTGCAACATTTTTTGAGCATTCGGATAACATTGAAGAATTGCTTGAGCTTACGGATCAGGCAATGTATCAATCAAAACGCAACGGACGCAATCAGGTTACGCTTGCAAAACCGATTACCGAGACCTCGTGGCAGGAAATCGCGGTTAATACTTTCCTTGAAATCCTATCAAAACACAATATTCCGATACCTCAGGATATTTCAAAAGACTTGCAGGCAAAACTTAAAGATGCGGAAGACAAAAAAGAAATGTCCAAAGAAACTCTCTTTAACGTTGCGGACATTCTCACCTCAACCTACAACCCTATGCACACTAAAGGCGTTATGAAGTCAAAAGTCTTTATGGCAACAAGTCTTGCAAAACGTTTTGATCTTTCAAAAGATGAAATTGACAATCTGCGTATCGCAATGCTTTTGTATGACATAGGAAACCTGATGCTCCCGCCTGAACTTTTGCAAAAAACAACACCTTTAACCGAAGAAGAAAAACAGCACATAAAAGAGCACCCGATGATTGCGGCACAGAAAATTTTAAAACCGATTTCATACATTCAGGATGTTATTCCGATTATTGAACACCACCACGAAAACTGGGACGGAACGGGTTACCCGCAAAAATTATCGCATAATGACATTCCGCTGACATCGCAGATTATTTTGATAATAGATGCTTATTTTGCACTCATTGAACACCGTCCATACAGGGCTAAAATGACTCCGCAAGAAGCTCTTGAAGTTATCAAAAAAGATGCCGGCAAAAAATGGAACAAAGCTCTTGTACAGGAATTTGTAACACTTACCGAACTTGATTTAGTGTAATGAAAGAAAAAGAATTTATAAATATAATACAACATATCTCAAAATCCGATTTTATAGGAGATGATTGTGCAAATTTAGAAGATTTGGGGATAGTAATTTCTCAGGACAATCTGGTTGAAGATGTTCATTTTTCATTGAAATTCACCGATGCGTATAAACTCGGCTATAAATCAGCCATGGTAAATATTTCGGATATTGCGGCAAGCGGCGCGGAACCTTGTTATATAACAGTCGGTTTATCCCTGCCGAATAATATTGACGGTGAATTTGTAGAAAATTTTTATAAAGGTATAAAAGATGCCGCAAAAGAAATCGAGATAATAGGCGGAGATATAACAGGCAGCGACAAAATTTTCATCTCAATCGCAATAATCGGAAAAACAAAAGACCGCAAGATTTCTTCCCGAAAAAACGCAAAAGAAGGTTATAAAATAATAGTCTCAGGCCAACACGGCTCAAGCGCCGCAGGCTTAAAAGAACTGTTTAGGGGAAAGACAAACGAATTTACGGAAAAACATCTTATGCCAAAAGCAAAAGTTGGATTTTCAAAATATATTGCCGAAAACATACAAACAGATTACGCAATGATGGATACCTCTGACGGACTTATGGATACTCTATTGCAAATTGCGGAGCAGAGTAATGTTTTACTTGATGTTGATTTTAACAAAATTCCTTATGACAACGGACTTGAAAAATTCGACAATTACAAAGATTTAATTCTATACGGCGGAGAGGACTATGAACTTGTTGCATGTGTGCCGCAAGATTTTTACGTTCCGAATTCGTTTGAAATAGGAAAAGTCCAAAAAGGAACAGGTGTCAAAATCAACGGAGAATTTGTTAAAAACGCTGCAGGGAAATTATTCAACCATTTTAAGGAGCAAAAATGAAAACCACGGCAATTATAACCGCAGGCGGAACATCAAGCCGCTTCGGAACGGGGAATAAACTCTTAGAAAAAATCTACGGAAAAGAAGTAATAAAATATACGATTGAAGCTTTTGAAAAAGCTGACGTTGATGAAATTATCATAAGTGCCAATAAATCAATAATTCCCGAGCTTTCTTCTATGTTTAACCACAAAATAACCGAAGGCGGTTCAACCCGCCAGGCATCGGTTTACAACGGATTGAAAGCAATTGAAAAATCAGATTTTGTGCTAATCCATGACGGCGCAAGACCTGTTATTACACCCGAGATTATAAACAGAACAATTGATCTTGTAAAAGAAAAAAATGCCGTAAGCGTTATGACAAAAACTATTGACACCATAAAAGAAGTTCAAGACGGAAAAATCATCAAAACAATTGACCGTTCAAAGCTTTATAATACCCAGACTCCGCAAGCTTTCAGATATGATTTAATAATGTCTGCGCATGAAAAACTTAAAGGACAAAATTTTACGGATGATGCAGGAATGCTTGAAGCTATGGGGTATGACGTTTATATTGTCGACGGAAGTTATAAAAACATAAAAATAACAACCCAAAGCGATATTGAACTTGCAAAAATATTTTTGAAATAAAAAGGGGTTCCTTGTTAGGAACCCTTAATTACACCTACCTAACCTTTTACTAATATGAGGAATCTAACATAAATCTATTAAGCATTTTGTGCACCTGCCTGTTCATACATTAAGATTGTAATACATTTATGAGCTACGTTAAGAGCATTAGACATTTTATCTTCATTAGTCCACCAAGCATCATTTTCACGTCTTGCAATTGCAAGCTGGGTATTTGCTTTGTTGTAGACTTCAACGTCAACGCCCTGATAATCTTTCAATCTTTCTTCCAAAGCTGTAAGAATTACCTCGCAGATCTTATGTCCGCCGAACAATCTTTCATCCATTAAGGTTTCCGTAAGCCCTAACGGATCGGCTTTTTCATAACCTTCAGCGTAATGTTTGTTCCACTGAAGCATTACTTCCACAACATTATCTTTAGTGATATTTTCTTCTAAGTATTTCTTAATATGACCTGAACCGATGCCGTCAACTTTTGAATAAATAGTATTTACGATTTCACGTACATTTTCGTCATCCACATCAGCTGCAACCATATCCTGATTAAATGATACCAATTCCAGGGTACCTAATTTATCCGACATAACCTGTCCGCCCGGAATAACAGTTCCGTCGCCGGTAGTAGTAGTTGTTGTTTCAGAAGAACCTGCACCGAGTTCCGTTCTGATTTCATCAGCTTTTGACTGAATTCTGTCTCTTAATTCTCTATATTGTTCATTAAGCATAGTAATACCGGCTCTAACCTGATCAGGTGTAGCACCGCGTTTTTGAAGTTCCATAAGCTCATTGAATTTATCCTCAAGAGCTTCAACTTCACGTCTTAATGCTCTAAGTTCATCTTTTTGTTCAACTGTCAATTGATCAGATGTCAAAGCCTGTTCCAATTGTGATTTCAAAGATGAAATATTACCGCCTAAATTTTGTGCAATAACATTATTTCCGATGTTTTCACCAATCGCATAGCCATTAGCATAAGCAGCTTGGTTAATCATCATCTGCTGCATATTCTGGAACGGATTGAATGCACTGTTAACTCTGTTCATCATTTGAGCAATATTATAAAAAGGATTAAATATATTCTGAATACCAAATGCCTGAGCCGGCGTAAAATATGACGGCATTACGTTGAACTGATATTGTCCGCCGTAATTGGTAGCATAATTATACGGATATAATGAGTTCCAAGTGAATAAATTTATTGGTCCGCATGTAACTGTACCCCAAGTCATCTTTCGTATCCCCTTAAATTGTTCCCCGTACTTATATAAAAAAAATTTATCTTTAAAAATTGCATGC
>CALVER010000056.1 GCA_944326625.1 Candidatus Gastranaerophilales bacterium
GACCGCCGTGCGCGCAGCACCCGCCGGAGGCTCTGAAAAAATAAATAAAAATAACTTCCGATAATAGTTTTTATGTAAAGTGGCTTTACCAATGTTATCACACAATATATTGTCCTGCCTCAGGCAGTTTTATGTAAAAACATTTCTCAATCTTAAGATTTATTTTGAATATGAAATTCAAGCCGCGAACCACCTTGCAAAACATGCGTCAACAAAGACTTTGGCATGATTTACAAATTAAGATTTGTAAAATTACTATTTATGTCGCACCATAGACCGATGAAAAGTTTCAAAAAAGTGGTATAATAATATTAGAGGAGATAATAAATATCTGCCTGAACCCTGTACTGACAGGAGGCAAAAAGAATATGACAGATTTACAATTTCAAAACGATTTAGAAAAGTTGATCGCAATCTTGCCCGAAAAGGTTCGAAAATACATCACCTATGAGAGTTTGCAAGATGTTATAGAAATCGTTTTGGATATTGGCAGAGTCCCTGAGATAAGACATTCTTCGGGGAAAATTGAGTATCTTGGCAAAAATGAAGTCACGGATGAAGATATTTCCTTTATAACACAAAGAGTTCAGGAATTTACATCGGATAATCGTTCAGGCATACCAGGAACACTCCACAGGATAAGTGCGATAAGAAACCGTCAGGGCAGAATTATCGGTCTTACCTGCAGAATCGGCAGAGTTGTTACGGGTACAATTGCTTGTATAAAAGATTTCTGTATGCAAAACAAAAGTATATTATTTTTGGGCAGACCGGGCGTCGGGAAAACAACAAAACTGAGAGAAATCTCAAGACTTGTTGCCGATGAACTCGGAAAGCGGGTGGTGATAGTCGACACGTCAAACGAAATTGCCGGCGACGGTGACGTTCCGCACCCGGCAGTAGGCCATGCACGTCGTATGCAGGTCCGCCAACCGGAATTTCAAAAAGACATAATGATAGAAGCTGTCGAAAATCACACACCTGAAGTTATTGTAGTCGACGAAATCGGTACCGAAGCCGAAGCTCAAGCAGCCAGAACAATTGCAGAGCGCGGCGTTATGTTGATTGCAACTGCCCATGGTAATACTTTGGAAAATTTAATCAAAAACCCGACTCTGTCGGATTTGGTCGGCGGGATTCAATCGGTAACCTTAGGTGACGATGAAGCAAAACGCAGAGCGTCGCAAAAAACCGTTCTGGAACGCGAAAAACAGCCGACTTTTGATATAGTTATAGAAATTCTGGACAGAAATACCCTTGCGGTTTACAAAGATACCGCGGAAGCTGTCGACTACATCCTCAGAGGCTGGCCTATAAGACCGGAAATAAGAAAAGTTGACCAGACATACGGTCACCATGAACCTACAATTTCAGAAGAAATCCACAAACTTGAACAAAAAATTCCTGATTCTTCTGAAAGTCTTAAATTCAGCTTTAACAGAAAAGATTACACCGAAAGCGTCAAAGCGTTTAAGAAAATCTACCTTTATGCAGTATCAAGAAGTATTGTTGAAAAAGTAATCGAAAGACTTGACTTGAATGCGGAAATAACTCGAAGCATTGAAGATGCGGATATTGTAATCGCCCACAAAAACTTTGCAAAAGGCGGAGCAAAAGTTCTGAATACCGCAAACGATTACAGGCTCCAAATTTTCTATGTAAAAACAAACTCAATGGCGCAAATTCAAAAAGTTTTGAAAGAAGCACTTGACGTTCCGGAATCAAATGAGACTTTGCGCGGATATTATGATGATGCAGAGCGGGCTTTGGATGAAGCTAAAGCCGCAATTAATAAAATTCTTGCAGGCGCGGAACACGTTGAACTCCAGCCGCAAAACCACCAGATACGAAAACTTCAACATGAACTTGTTGAACAGCACAACCTTGAAAGTCAATCCGTCGGCGAAGGGGAGCAGCGCCATTTAAGAATTGTCGGCGGCAATGACATGAATAAAAGCGCTTAATGTAACAAATTGTATTGATTTTTCAGGATTTTAACAAATTTTTCTTTGTTTTCATTTAATATAAATAACAAAGGAGAATTTATGGAGATTAAACCTGTCAACGAGCTGGACGGTAACAGAGTTGAACTCGTATATGAAAATAAACTTTCGAAAAAAACAAGCGTAATAAGTCATTTTTCAGTACCGAAAGATAAGGCTGATGAATTTAGTGCATCATTTAAAAAACAACGTAAAAACAATACAATATTTTCACTTATCGGAACCGGTCTTTCAGCATTACTCGGAGTATATCTCGGCGGAAAAGTTGCAAAAAAATCACTTCTGTCATGGGCCGGGGCTATCGCGGGCGGAATTGCCTTTGGGTTGGGCGCCGTAAGCATTGCCGCACGACAAATAAACAAAAACCGGCAAAAATTATTTAATAAATATGATGTCCAACAAATTACATATTTAAAAGAAAACGAGCCGCAGCAAAAATCCGAACAGACAGAGAATTAATTTCCGGCAAGAAACTCAGGAGTAAGTGTCCAGACGGTAATTCCGTATTTTTGAGCGACAGTTTCAAGCCGTTTAAGGTATCTTAAATCTTTTTCCTGATTTTGGATTATAAGGACAATACCGGGAGCTTTATTTAATATTGAAGCATAATAAAGCGATTGACCGATAGATTCACCCCACTTTTTGGCAAAATCAAATTCAACGGCATGCGTTTTTGTAACACAATCAACGCGTGTTTTATCAGGCAGAACCACTTCTGTTTTACCGTTATTAAGTCCGCACCAGCCGGTCTGGTAATCCTTTTCATTAAATGAATATGCAGGACTTAATCCTGAAAAAATCAAGACACACAGCAATAAAAATCTCATTATATAATTTTATGCCGGCACATTTGATAAATAAATTACCCGAATTTCTACATATTAATTTTAAAAAGCAATGCTTTTGCCGGAGCATAACCCGGCAGAATATCAAGACAAGTTAAAAGCGCTTTTCTGCACTGTTCAAAATTTCCGTCTTGCGCCAAAATTTCCGCAAAAATATAATGCAATTCAGGATCCTGATAAAAATTATCTTTTGCCCGGTTTAAAAAGAATAAGGCTTGCGGTTTTAAATCATTATTAAGAAAGACTCTGCCGATGAATTTGTAAACTTCGGGATTAATTGTAAACATAAAATCCGCATATCGCACAATTTTTTCAACGTAATCACCCTTGCAATAAGTTATTAAAATATTTAAATCAATTTCCAAAAAATTTCTCAATTCAAAATATGTCGGATACCTGGAAACACAGCCATTTATGAATTCCAGCATAACAAGACCCCAATGTGCCCTTAAATCACTATCCTCAAGAAATTTAAATATTTCGTAAGCACTTTTAAGATTATCCAAAATAATTTCGCAATAAGCTTGTTCAAGCTTATAGTCATGTATTTTAAAAAAATCTTTACAGCCTCGTAGATTTGCTGACAAAAAATTTTTTTTAGCTTTAGAATAACCCGTTATCATAAATTAATAATTTTTATTGTTATCACTAAAAGTAAAATCAGGAAGCATAGAATTCATCATCATAGATTGAATCAATTCCGGATTAATCTTTTCACCGTTTTGGTATTGATTAAGCAAAAACGGAACCATATTCATCATGGAATTATTGTTATTATTGTTAGAATTTCCTAAAAGCATGTTGTATTCATTATATTGATTAGGCATGGCCGCAGGTGTAATTGAAACATTAACTCCCGCATTTTTCAAAGTTTTGATTGCATTTAGAATATCCTCATCAGATGCGGTATTGGCAGCTAATTTATTTTCGGTATCAATGCCGCTTTTTTCGTCAAATCTTTGAATTCTCTGGATATCTTTATCTTCGAGATTTTGTTTTTTATTAATAGTTTTTTGAATATCCTGCAATTGTTTTTGTTTAACTTCCTGATTTAATTCTTCAGAGAACCCGTTTCCGTAAGGAGAATTAATAAAGCTGTCAAGCTCCGGATCAGAGGTTTCAGTATCCTGAACGCAGGTAGGACCGCCGACAAGACAATCACGGCCTTTTGTTGCATACTGTTTAAGAGTTTTATCGGGATTTAATTTAATTACCTGTTCATAAGCTTTTACTGCCTGATCTTTTTTGCCGACTTTAGAATAACACATCCCCATATAGTAATAGACTACGGGATTTGACGGGTCAATCTTGGTCAAAGAAATCATTTCCTGCAGACAACCTGAATAATTGCCTTTTTTGTATTTATTTACGGCACTGTTTATATTAGCATTTCTGTAATAAATATCTTCGGATTCCCATTCAGCGACAGTATTATCACCATAGAATTCTTTATACTGTTTTTTCTCGGAATCGTTTGAATTATCTTTTTTGTCATCCGGTTTTCTTGTAATATCATCATAAAGATTATAACCGAAAGGCCCTTTAGTTTCTTTGCCCACTGCTGAAAATGCCGGCCCAGTAAATAGTAATACCGCTAAAAATATTAATAATGCTTTTTTCATATATTTTAACCCTTTATAATTTATATAATGATTTCTTACCATAAATCAATTATATAACATTTTTTATAATATTTACTAGTATAAATAAATGAAATTATTTAATAACATGACGTTTTTTATAAAGAACAACAAAAAATATTATTATAAGTAAAGTAACGCCTATGATTACAAGTTCAATATACTGTTTAATAGCTTCGCCGAAAAACATGAGGACAATACTTACAAGATAAAATCTCAATCCTCTGCCGACAAAACTTGCAAGCAAAAATTGCGGAAAATTCATATTCAAAATTCCGCTTGCGATAGTAAAAATTTTATAAGGAATAGGTGTAAATGCAGACAAAAACACCGCAATTGAGCCGTATTTGTTGTAAAGTTTTTCGACATTATCAAATTGTTCATGCTTGTTTCTGAACAAAAAGTTAAATACGGGTCTGCCGCCCCAAAAACCTATCAAATATCCTACTACACCGCCCAATGCTGAAAAAATCGTACAAATTGTTGCATAATACAAAGCTCTTTCGGGTTTTGCCAAATCCATTGCTATAAGCAGAATATCCGGCGGCGGAACAAGAAAAAAACTTTCAATAAAAGAATTCAAAGCCAATCCCTGAACACCAAGGCTCTGAAACAAATTATTCATTTGCGCTAACAATTCATGCATCTTATCCTCTTTCCCTGCTAAATTCACATCCGCAGTAATTTTGTCTGTACAAATTCAACTCTTTTGATATTTTATTTGTTTTCAAAAATCCGTCTTTTTTCTTAAAATCAATTGCCTTATACAATAAACCGTAATCTTTTGCAATTTTTTCACCGATTTCGGTCAGTTTTTGAAAATTTTTATGCGGACTTATGACAATAGATGTGGTAAATTCATTTATACCTGATTTTTTTGCTAGCTGAGCCGTTTTCAAAAGTCTCAATTCAAAGCATTTGTCACAGCGTCTGCCTTTTTCCGGTTCATTTTCCAATCCTTTTACGGCATTATAAAATTCTTCGGGCTCGTATGCACCTTCAATAAGTTCACAATCGAGCTCTCTGCACAAAATACGTTCAACTTCAAGGCGTTTTTGATATTCACTTTCGGGATAAATATTCGGATTATAAAAATACACAACAGGTGAATATCCCATTTCCTTTAACAAGGTTATGGGATATCCCGAACATATTGCACAGCAGGCGTGTAAAAGTATTTTATTTTTCAATTCCGCCTTCATCAATTACCCACTGTTTTAATTCCGAATAAGATTTAATTCCGACCTGAGATTTCCCGTTAATAGCGGTGCTCGGGGTGCCGTTTATTCTGAGAGAATACGCCTCATCAATGTCTTTTTGAATTTTATGCATTGTTTCCAGACTGTTTGCATCCTCCTGAAGCTTATCTATATCGAGATTTAATTTTTTGGCAATTTCAATAATTTCTTTCTCGGATACCGGCTGTTTTTCAAATAATTGAGTATTCATATCCCAGAATTTACCCTGTTTTTCAGCCGCAATTGCATATTTTGCCATCATACAGGAGCCATGGTGGAATTCACTTCTCAAATATTTATTACATTCTGTATCGAGCGGCATATTATGGTGAACGATTTTAACATTTTTAATCTCTTTTACAAGTTTATGAATCATAATATTGTAGGAATAGCACATCGGACATTGATAATCCGTATAGGCATGCAAAACAACTTTTGCATTGTCAACGCCTAAAAGATTTCCGGATACAGCGTATTTATTCTTTTTCGGACGTCTGAATTCTTTAAATTCTTTTTGTCTTTTAACCTGCGGAGCAAATACATAAGATACACCCGTATAAGTTAAAAATGATGCAGCGATTAATACAACAACACCGAATGCAATTGCATAAGGTTTGATTTTCAAAGCATCTCTAAAATCAACAAAACTATCCTTAAATGCCTGCTTGAAACCTATTCCGCGGGCTGCAACAACACCGATTAAGAGATTTAAAAGATAAGTAAAGGCACAAAGCACGCATAATTTTTTAATTTCGAAAAGACTTAGACATAACAAAATCATTGAAATTGTAAATGAAATTACGCCGAGCGCCGCAATATAAGAATAAGGATTCTTAAAGACTTCCAAAAATTTTAAAAACTTTATATTTTTAAGCTTGTCAACAAAAAGCAGCATTGTGATAAACGAATACAAAAACAATCCCCAATAAGCAAGCGGAATTCCGAAAAACTGAGATTCGGTAGTTTTTGCAATGCCGTCACAGTCAATAAAATCGTTTACAGAACAAAAACTTGCCAGCGCATACGGATTAAAATTAGCATTATAATAAATAATCGCAAGCTTAATAGTGGTCACAATACCAATTAACGTCAAAATTGATATAGACAATTTCTTTTTATCAATAGTCATCTTTTTCTCCCCTTATTCTTTAGTACTATTTTACACGGCTGAATGTGATAAATCAATAGCATAAAGCAGGAAAAAATAATCCCCCTTAAGGGGGATTATTCCAAAATAAATTTACTCAATACTTTCTCCTATATTATACGGTGTGTATTCAATTTTATTATATAAAAGAACATTGTTTAAAAGCTTTTCGTCAAACGACAATGTCTTGCCGTCACTCAAAATATCATATCTAAAGACATCCACACCAAATATATTAGGTCCCTGTATGTTATTGACATCAAAATAAATACGTGCACAAGAATCACTTGTTGCCGGCACACGTTCTCCTGTATCATAACCGTTTTCATCACGTATAATGGCTTCGTAATGTCTTATGCACTCAGTATTTTGATGGAGAGCAAATAAAACACCATTTTGCAAATATATTTTTCCTTGAGCCGGTAAAGCATCTTCTGCCACATATACACCATCTCTTAGTATGGGAGAATTAGATTTTATGGTATAAACAGCACATTGCTTATCAGATGCTCCCGTTTCGCAAATTTTTGCGCCCTTCAATACAGTAGCTAATTCTGCAGCCACTTTCTCTGTTGTTTTTTTTGTATCAAACAGACAAAGCATATTCACGCAATTATTTTGTGCGACATACAACTGTATTGCATTCATTAACTGAGAATGCGCCTGCTTAACTTTTGTTACCATAACTTTTTCCTGATAATCTGCAATCAATGTCGGAATAGTCATCGCCGCTACAACGCCGATGATGCCGAGAGTTATTAAAACCTCCGCGAGGGTAAACGCGGCACGACGAATATTGGCGGACATGTCTACGTGCGTAGCACCGGCTTTCTTTTTAAAGTCGTTAAGACGATAAGACGTTAGGACGTTAAGTTCTTTTCTGTGAGCTTTGCTCAATACTCTGTCATCCTGAACTCGTTTCAGGATCTCATCATGAGCTGATAGCCCCCTCTCCCTTAATCCCTCTCCCGTAGGGCGAGGGAAATGACTTTTGTCATCCCG
>CALVER010000057.1 GCA_944326625.1 Candidatus Gastranaerophilales bacterium
CATCATTGCGTTTCTCAATTGGTAAGATCCCGAAATAAATTCGGGATGACGTTTCTCTGTCATTACGAGGAGTGTGCAGAGCACACGACGTGGTAATCCCATTAAATTCCAACGACTTTGCGATTGCCTCAGTTTTCCTATTACATGTTACTGTTTCACAACCTTGCGATTGCCACGGTCGCTCCGCTCCCTCGCAATGACATGGCAAGGCACACGAATATTGTCTTACATTGTGTCGTGCCTTTGGCACCTCGCAATGACAGAGAAAATATTACCAATATTGTTAGCATGGCTACGTGCGTAGCACCTCGTAATGACATGGAATTATTGTGTCATTCCTCTCAGATTAATCAATGAAACAACTTATTCCCTTATTACCCTATTCCCTTTAAAAACGTAGGTCAGATTTACTAAACCGACAGAAAAATAAATAAGGCGGATTAAATATCCGCCTTTTAAAAACTCTCCTTATTTTACGGCTCTTAGTCTGCCTTGAATCCCTGCGTCCGCATTTATTGCATTCGCATTCATTAACGCCATAGACCGGCGCTTTCTCGCTCCTCTTAATATAAATTCAACACTGTCGCTTATATTGCACGAAGGTTGCGAAATCTTTTTTAGCATGTGACACTCCTTATAATTACATTTTAATTATCGGAGTGCCTGCTGATTATCTTTAATATTTTCGATTATTTGTAAATATTTTTTTACATTATTAGAAAAGAATTCCGGCGATAGTTGCGGACATATAGCAGGTAAGCGTTCCGCAGATAAGCGCTCTGACGCCGAGCCGCGCAAGATTTTTACGCTGGTTCGGGGCAAGTTCGCCGATACCGCCCAGCTGAATAGCAATAGAGCCGAAATTACCAAAGCTGCACAGCGCAAAACTTGCTATCAAAAAGCTTTTATCGGACAAAGCAACAGGTAAATGCGTCAAATCAACATACGCAACCATTTCGTTCAAAACGAGTTTTGTGCCCATAAGACTTCCGACAGTCGTTGCCTCGCCAAGCGGCACCCCCATTAAAAACGCAAATATAGCAAAAATTTCGCCCAAAATCATTTTTAATGACAAATGCGCTAAATCCATTCCCAAAAACGAATTTATATGCAGATATTTAACGATTAAGCTTCCGACGCCGCCCAGAACCCAGTCAATCATAGCAACAAGTGCTACAAGCGCCAAAATCATTGCCGTAACGTTAATCGCAACTTTCATACCCTCTGAGGCGCCTGCGGAAATTGCATCAAAAACATTCGCATGCGTTCTTTTCCTTTTGCTGAAACTAACCTGAAAATTTTCACTTGTCTCGGGCGTGTTTACTTCAGGGTAAACTATTTTTGAAATTACCAGAGCCCCCGGAGCTGCCATTATTGAAGATGCAAGAATATACTGCGCCGGAATTCCCATACCTATATATAAAGGCATTGTTGCGCCCGAAATACACGCCATGCTTCCGGCCATTGAGGCAAGAAGCTCGGAACGCGTAAGCTTCGGCAAATACGGTTTTATCATAATCTGTGCCACAATCTGCCCCACAAACGCACTGGCAACATTCGACAACGCCTCCGCTCCCGATACTGACATTAATTTGTTCATGCCTTTGCCCAAAACCGCTACAATACGCTGCATTATGCCGTAATAGTAAAGCATGTTAACCAAAATCATCATAAAGATTATGGAACTTATTAACTGCAGTGCAAAAATCTGTCCGCCGTTCGCAAGCTCCCACTTGCCGTCCATAAGTCCGCCAAATACAAATTGGCCGCCCTCTTTTGCAAATTCAAGAATTTTCTGGATGAATTTCCCGATTGCAAGAAATAAAGACCTTCCTAACGGCACCTTAAACACAAATATCGCCAGCAATATCTGTAATATAAAGCCCGTCACAACGGTTTTGTAATTAATAGCTTTTCTGTTGTTTGACATCAAATATGCAATGCCGAAAATCAGTATTATCCCGAAAATTCCAAAAAATCTTTCCATTTTAACCCTTAATAAAACTCTTTCACAAATTTATTATACAAAAAACAAGGCGCATAATATACGCCCTGTTTTTTAAATGTGATAAAAGTTAATGATTATATGGCGGATGCAACCGCAATATCGTCAAATTGCTTTCTTTCAAACCCTAATTTGTCCGTGTATTCGTAAATCGGGCCTTTTTTGCCTTTTTGAGCCCAGCTAAAGTCGACTTTCAGGTCATTTTGCACCATGTGTTTGTAATCTTCGGGTTTTTCATAGTACATTCTAAGTGCTTCGACAAGTTTGTTGTAGAAAGAATCTTCGGAAATATACGGAGCAAGGAACCCTGTTTTTCCGTCAACGACTGTATCGTGGAAACCGCCGGTATCAGTTGCGATAATCGGGGTGCCTTTTGCAAAGCATTCGCCCTGAGTTAATCCGCACGGTTCGTAAGTTGAAGGTGCGCAGAAGAATGTACTTGCAGACATAATAGCAGGGTTCGGCATGTTGCCCTTTAATGCGATAACATGGTCAAGCCGTGCTTTATTTGTGCCGTAATCAGGATTTTTTAAGTCATAAAGATATCCGAGTTCTTCTTCGCTTTCCGGCGGCCCGCCTACTATAAAGTAAGGCATCGGTTTGCCGGGGAAAAGATTTTCCCAGTTGTCAAACAGTTTGAATATAGCGCCTTTCATAAGCAGCAAGCCTTTTTGTGAAGTTAATCTGTGCGCAAATGAAATTAACGGCGCATTCATAAAGTCATCTTCAGAAATATTCATGTTTCCGACGTCAGGTCTTACGATTTCCGGTGCGTTCGGGTAATTTTTGTCAATCAGAACCGGTTTGATATAAGACTGATAGAAGCGTTTTTTGTTTTCGGCTCGCAGTTTCATAATCTTATTCATATCAGAATTCTGGTCGTATTTTTCAAGAACAAGATCTTTTACGAAATTCTTTTTGGAAACCGCATTCATATCGACCTTATCTTTATCCAGACCGTTTACGATACCGGAGATGGTTCCGGTTGCTTCTCTGCGCCGGAGAAGCGGGTTGAGAATTCCGGATTGTGCGGGATCCGTAATGATTTCGTTTGTATAATTTTTAGAAACCGGCACAAACCAATCCGCGAGCGAAACGCCGTTAAACAGGTGGTTAAAGTGCTTATCGGCCGTTCTGCGTTTCATAAGAACGGTATTGCACATATCGTCATTATCGCCCATTAACCCGCTGTGAGCGTTTTCGGTAATTGCGATTGCGTAGCTGTCATAGAGTGTATTTATAATATTTTCGGTTACTCTGTTTTTGCTCAAAAGGCTTCCTGAGCCGTCATTTGACTTGCCCTGGCATCCGAGGTTATGCCCGATCATCAAAAGCGGCATATCTTTCAGAGCGTTGAAGGTATTTTTCGGAATTTCTCTGTAATTGTATTCCATAGGTGCTCTGTATCTCAAAAGGCTTGCCATTGAGCCTGCATGCCAGTCGTTCAAAATCATTGAATTCGGAGCTTCAAGGCTGTCGAATGCGCCCTGATCAAAGATTTCCATATCAGACACGCCTGACATGTCTTTTTCGCCGTTATTGAGCGCTGTATTAACTTTTAATTTAGCAAGTTTATAGACTGCTTTTGTAAATAACGCGAATCTTTCGGTTTCTTCGGCGTTGGTAGTGGAATCGTAGATATTTTCGTTAAAGTAGTTGCCGCTTTTTACGAAAATAAGCTGTTTAAATTTTCCGGGAGCGCCTTCGACCGGTAATTCCGTCATATAGTATTCAATTTTTTCGGGTTTAGTTTCGCCGTTTCTGAAAACGTGGGTGGTGGTTTCGGCGAGTTTAGTGAGGTCAAATTTCTGACCGTTGTATTTGTATTCAAACTTATGGTTCGGGAGTTTTCTGAATTCAGACTGATTTTTCTTCAAATACATCGGGATAAAGGTCGGCATATCAATTCCGAGTTTTGTGAAGTTGTTTTGAAGATCAACAGGCACGACGCCGAGACCGCCGGTTTTTATGGGAGCGTATTCAGCGGTCAGAGACCAGGTTGACGTAAGTTCGGGGAATTTTTCTTTGTAATTTTTTATATCCTGCAAAGTATCTTCGGCAGATCTGTCAAGACGCGTAATTGAGGCGTTTCTTACTGCGGAAAGCGCCTCGTCGGATCTTGTCTGGTCAATTTTTTTGGCGTAATTAAGCACCTGTAACAAATTCAGGTCAAAATGTCTTACCGTATACATCTGCATAATAGGATTTAAGCCCATTTCAGTTGCCTTAAGCGCTTCATCCGCTCTGTTGTAGGCTTCGTTAATCCTTCCGTCCATTGACGCTGCCGTATTGCTGGCATTAGTTGCTATATCAACGGCGGATTGTGCTTTTGCATGAATATTTGATGCGAGGTTATAGGCGGCAGACGCGTTGTGAAGCGCTCTTTGCGGAAATTCCACCAGCTCGGAAGCCTGTTTTTCAGCCTCTGTTATCTCATCATCCGTAAGCCCGTTTTCTTTTAATTTGCCGCGGTTATTTTTTACGAATTCGCTTATTCCCAGACCCGTACCTATACCTAAAAGGATTGTGGTAAGGTTCGCTTTTTTGGAAACAAGATCTTCCGCCGGCTTTTTAACTGATTTTACGGCTGTATCTACCGCGGTTTTGACTTTTGAATCTATATCAAGCTTTGTCAATTGTTCTGTTACGCTGTCAAGGGATTTTTGGAGTTTGGCAGCTGTTTTGTTAATTCCTCTGCGGGAAGCCAGAATTGCCGTCGGTATTCCCAATATTGAAATCGCAAGCGCTGTTGCGCCGCCGTATTCTTTTACAAATGATGAAGAATGCTGAAAACTGTCTTTTTCCAAAGGTTTTTGCGGTGCAGGTGTTTCGGCCTGGATTTGTGCGGGCTTTTCTACCGGTTTTTGTTCTGACGGTGCGGTTTGAACACTTGAGAGATTTTGAAGCAGATTAGAGGATTCCCCTTTGAATGTAATTTTGTGAATAGACGGCATACCTTCTCCTTTTTTTACTCATAAAACGTCTGTCAAAAATTTTTTTGACACAATTGACGCAACAAATAAACAATTTGTTACAAAACACTAAAAGCATTTTTTTTATAACATAATGTATCCGGCATGTCAATTAATTAAGATACTGATACGGAATTGCCAAGCCCGTAGTAATCCTTTTGTGCCGGTAAATTTATCAGGCATTAAACATTCGTGTTATAATAAAATTATGATAGAGTTAATGATATTATATGTGCTTTCCAAGCGCGAATTAACAATGTATTCGGTGCAAAAGTTTATTTTTGAGAACTTTGGCGCTTTTTCAAAGCCGAGTATCGGCGCTATAAAGCCGGCTCTTGTGCGGCTTGAAAAACAAGAATGCCTCACTTCCCGCAAAATGATGTCCAACGGCGGCAAACTCTCTGTTTTTTATGCGATTACAAAAAACGGACTCGAAGAATTGAGACGGCTTATCCTCGAAAAATTAAGCGAAAATCCGCTTCAATTTTTCTCTAACGCACGTGTGAAGCTCTCCTGCGCATCCTTTTTGTCGAAAGATGAGTGCGCTGACCTGTTTTTTCATATCAAATCACTTGCCATGCAGCACAAATTTAACGCGGAAGCCGCTATTAACGACGAATACAACCACCTTAGCTTTTATCAAAGAATTATTCTCGATAATACGATTTGCGAATATGCCAATTTTATAACTATTCTGGAAGGTTTGGAAAAAGAAAATGCCGGCAGCAGTAAATAGCGTTATAAAAAATTCAATTGCCGATGAGCTTGAAATCGCACGGGGCGACGTGGTTCTGGCTATTGACGGATGCAAACTCTCCGATATGATTGACTATAATTTTTTCTGCAAATCCGAATGTTTGACACTGGAAATTAAGAAAAAATCCGGTCAAATCGAACAAATCGAAATCGAAAAAGATTTTGACGAAGATTTGGGAATTGTTTTTGAAAGTGCGGTTTTTGACAGGGTAAAACCATGCTTGAACCACTGCATTTTTTGTTTTGTGGATCAGCAGCCGGAAGGCTTGAGAGAAACCCTTTACGTAAAAGACGATGACTACAGGCTTTCGTACCTTCAGGGAACTTATATTACGCTGACAAATCTTACCGACAAAGACCGCGAAAGAATTAAAAAACTGCATCTGGGGCCGTTTTATGTGTCAATCCATACGACAAATCCCGATTTGCGGTGCAAAATGCTCCGAAATCCCAATGCCGGCATGGCGCTGGAAAATCTTAAGTGGTTCAGAAAAAATAAAATCCCTTTCCATGCCCAGATTGTTTTATGCCCCGGTATTAACGACGGCAAAGAACTTGAGCGGACTCTCAATGATCTTGCGGAATTAAAAAATACCGTTTTATCAACCGCAATTGTGCCTGTCGGAATTACTCAATTCCGAAAAGAAGGTCTGAAACAGGTTGATAAAGCTTGTGCCGAACGCACTATTGATATAGCTTCCCGCTACAAGCGCGTTTGCTGCTCGGATGAGTTCTTTTTGCTTGCTGAGCGCGAAATCCCGCCCGCCAAATACTACGGAAATTTCGCCCAGCTTGAAGACGGCGTCGGCGCTATCCGTCTTTTGCTTGAAGATTTTAAAATGTATAAACTCCCTAAAAAGCTTAACAAAACTTTACGTTTTGCGTTTGCAACCTCTTATGCGGCATGCTCTGCTATAGAATATATCGCAACAAAACTTAATAAAATCCAAAATCTTACATGCTCCGTTCACCCCGTAAAATCCGATTATTGGGGCAAAGACATCACTGTTGCGGGGCTTATTACAACGGATGACCTTATAAGAACCATTAAAAATATTGATGCAGACTTTGTTGTGATACCTTCTGTTATGTTGAGACCTTACAGTGAGGACTTTTTGGACGGAAAAAATTTGGATTACGTTAGAAAAATGACGGGCATGGACTTCTTTGTTGTCCAAAACATTTATTCCATGGGCGAATTAGCCGAATACATTAAAACATTTGCATAAGAAAAGACATTTGCATAAAAAAAGGCCCCGGATAGAACCCGGAGCTTTGTTAAATCACAAATGTTATTACTGTTATTCTTCTTTTTTGTCATCTTTGGGCAGATAATCCTGCCAGTTGCCGTCCAAATTCTGGATAAACTTGTGCGCTTCAATTACGTCATCGTAATTAATGGCTTCCGGCCCTTCCTGGATTTCCAGCGGTTCCTTAAAACATATTCCTGAAAATCCTAAAAATGCAACGCCGTAGCACGTTTCGCACTTTTTGCATTCCAGCTGGACGACGGTCAAATCTTCTTCATAACGCATCAGATGAATGGAATCTTCGTCAAATCCGCTTTTGCATCGTGAGCAGCATATATCTTTAAATAATTTTTTGATATCATTTTTCATAATATACATTATAGCAACAATTTTTATTTTTGGCTATAAAAATTTAAATTATGTTAAAAAATATAACAATTTGGGAATAATAAATATGTGACAAAAGGAGCATGTCATGGAAGCAATTAATTTAATCCTGTTTGGTTTTATCGTTTACACTGCGTTAATCGTAGTTCCGAGCATTTGGGAAGAATTAACGACAGAAGGATAAGGCGTTAAAAATTTTAACCGGTAAGTTGTAAGCGGTTTTAAATCGCCGAGTAGGGAAATGCAGAGAGTAAAAAGTGTTTGTTATACGCTTAATTGTTTAAGCGTAATTTTGGCGTGTCTGTTATCTTGTGCGCGCAGCCCCTGGGAGCTCAGGTTAAAGTTACTAAGATACTAAGGCAGTAAGATACTAAGGATTTACTGTCGGAT
>CALVER010000058.1 GCA_944326625.1 Candidatus Gastranaerophilales bacterium
AGACCGGGGGATTAACCCGGCCTTTAATTTTTATTTAATATCTTTATATGACCCCGCGAATCTGTCCGTGTATACGGTATGCAGGATTTCGTGCGCCTTATGGGAATTCGGATGTTCCAAAAATTCCTGATAAAGCTTTTGAACTGAAGGATTCATATGCGATTTACGTATAGGAAGCTGTTCGTCCTCTTTGTATAATCCTTCTGCGCGTTCCTGTTTGATTTTGCTGTCATTAAAGCTTGCGGGCTGTCCGCCGCCGTTTATGCAGCCTCCGGGGCATGCCATAACTTCAAGCATCTGGAATTGTGCTTTTCCTTCTTTGATTTCTTTAATTGATTTTTCAGCCTCTTTAAGCGTTGAAACTACTCTTACGACAACTTTTGTGCCTTTGATGTCGATTTCAACATCTTTGCATCTGTTTGTTGTACCGCGCATTTCTTTAATATCAACGTTTTGGAGAACTTCGCCGGTTGCAAATTCATAAGCCGTTCTGACAGCTGCTTCCGCAACCCCGCCTGACGCGCCGAATATTGTTCCGGCACCTGTATATTCCCCGAACGGTGAATCAGGTACTTCGGGTTCCAGCGAATTAAAATCAATTCCCGCACTCTTTATCATTTTGCCGAGTTCTTTTGTTGTAAGTACAAAATCCGTGTCCTGACGTCCGTTTTGGCTTAATTCAGGGCGCAAGGCTTCATATTTTTTCGCTGTACACGGCATTATTGCAACGACCGTCAAGTTTTCGCGCGGAATTCCCAGCATTTTCGGGATTAAATCGACCAGAACCGGCGACTGCATTGACATAGGTGATTTGCAGCTTGAAAGATGATTAAGCATATCAGGGTGCATCATTTCAAGATACTTAACCCACGCAGGACAGCAAGATGTAAATAACGGAAGATTTTGACCTGATTTGAGCCTTTCTATAAATTCCGTTGCTTCTTCCATAATCGTTAAGTCCGCCCCGAAATTGGTATCAAATACCATGTCAAAACCTATTCTTCTGAGCGCGGCATCAATTTTTCCGATAGTGTTTTCGCCTGGTTCAAGTCCGAACATTTCGCCCAGTGCAACCCTGACTGACGGTGCCATATGCGCGATAACTTTCACCTCCGGGTTTGTAATCCTTGCCCAGACCTCATCCAGTGATGATTTAATCGTTAATGCGCCTGTCGGACAAACTGCAACGCATTGTCCGCAGTTTACACAGTCAACCTGCCCGAGCGGTCTGCCGTTCATTGGTTCTACGACTGTTTTTGAGCCTCTGTTGGCAAAACCTAGTACAGAATGCCCCTGAAATTCAGAGCAGGCTCTTACGCACGCACCGCACAAAATACATTTGTTCGGATCTCTGACTATTGAGGGGGAGCTGTCGTCTATCGGCAGGTAATCCTCTTTTTCGGCGTATCTGATTTTTGTAATTCCGTATTCTTCAGCGTATTTTTGAAGTTCGCAGTCGCCTGATTTTTCGCAGGTTAAGCAGCTTCTGTCGTGGTTTGCCAGCAATAATTCCAGAACTGTTTTCCTTATTCTTCTGGTCTTTTCGGTATTAAGATGAATTTTTAAACCCGCTTCAGGCGGCATTGTGCAGGAGGATTGTATTCCTCTGCCTTCAACTTCCACAACACACATTCTGCATGCGCCGAATGAGGTTAAATCATGGCGGTAGCAGAATGTCGGAACATTCATTCCCGCTTTTCGGATTACTTCCAATAAATTCGGTTCATCCGTGAATTCTACTTCTTTACCGTCTATAAATAATGTTTTCTTATCTGTCATTTCTATTTTCCTCGTAAATTATTCCGCACTATTGTAATTCAATTGCCTTAAACGGGCAGCTCTTGAGGCATGCCTCGCATTTAATACATTTTTCCTGATCTATGTGGTGCGGTTGTTTTACCGTGCCTTCAATAGCGCCTACAGGACAGGTTCTTGCGCATTTCGTGCATCCTTTACATTTTTCGGGGTTGATAACAACCTTTTTCATTGCCGTACAAACCCCTGCAGGGCATTTTTTATCGACAATGTGTGCTATATATTCGTCCCTGAAGTATTTTAAGGTTGACAAAACAGGGTTCGGAGCTGTTTTTCCAAGCCCGCACAATGAACCTTCTTTAACAGTGTGTGCCAATTCTTCCAGCAAATCCAAATCCGAAAGTTCGCCTTTTCCCGCAACTATTTTTTCAAGGATTTTGAGCATATTTTTTGTACCTTCGCGACAGGGAACGCATTTTCCGCAGCTTTCGTTTTTGGTAAAGTTCATGAAAAATCTTGCAACTTCAACCATACAGGTATCTTCCGCCATTACGACCAGACCGCCTGAGCCGACCATTGCGCCTGCTTTTATAAGACTGTCGTAATCCATGGGCAAATCAAGATGTTCTTCGGTTAAACATCCGCCTGACGGGCCGCCGATTTGGACAGCTTTGAATTTTTTGCCGCCTCTTATTCCGCCGCCTATGTCAAAGATGATTTGTCTTAAGGTTGTTCCCATAGGAACCTCAATCAAGCCCGTATTATTAACTTCGCCCGTGAGTGCAAATGTTTTGGTGCCTTTAGAAGTTTCGGTACCCATTTGTGCAAACCAGTCAGCGCCGTTAAGCATTATAACAGGCACGTTTGCAAGTGTTTCAACGTTGTTAATCAATGTCGGTCTGCCAAACAAACCTTTATTTGCAGGGAACGGCGGTTTTGGTCTGGGCATTCCGCGTTCGCCTTCTATTGATGCTATAAGTGCGGTTTCTTCGCCGCAAACAAATGCTCCGGCGCCTTCTTTTATATGAATGGTGAATGAAAAACCGCTTCCCATTATGTTTTCGCCCAAAAAATGTCTTTCTTCGGCGTCTTTTATTGCTTTTTTCAGACGTTCAATCGCAAGCGGGTATTCGGCTCTTACGTAGATATAACCTTCGTCAGCGCCGATTGCAAAAGCTGCAATTGCCATACCTTCAAGAAGTTTATGCGGATCGCCTTCCATAATACTTCTGTCCATGAATGCGCCCGGGTCGCCTTCATCACCGTTACATACCACGTAGGATTTTCCGCCGCGGTTGGCTGCCGTAAAGCGCCATTTCCTTCCGGTCGGGAAACCGCCGCCCCCTCTGCCTCTTAAGCCTGATTTTTCAATTGTTTCAATTACGCCTTCGGGGTTATTTTCGGTTAATACGTTATATAGCGCCTCATAACCTCTCACCGCAATTGCTTCGTCAATACTTTCCGCGTTTATGTTTCCGCAGTTTTTAAGCGCGGTGCGGTTTTGTTTTGCGTAAAAATTAATATCTTCGTCTTTAAAAATATGTTCTTTTGTCTGCGGATCCGTGTATAAAAGTCTTTCAACCGGCTGTCCGCCTCTTATGTGGGTTTCGTAAATTTCTTCAACGTCTTTGTAGCGGACTTTAACATAGGTTACGTGCTTGTCGGGAATGCTTACCAGAACGCCTTGTTCGCAAAATCCGTGGCATCCGGTCGGAACTATTGTCATTTTATCGTAATCCGTCAAAACTGATACGTCAGCGCCCAGTTCTTTGAATCTTTCGATTACACCTAAAGCCCCGTTTGCAACGCAGCCTGTTCCTGCGCAGACAAGAACCCTCAGACCCTGTTCACGTATTTTTTCCTGTGCTTTTTGCTGTTCTTCTTTTATATCTATACTTAAGCTTTTTGTTTCCATATTATTCTTCCTCTTTCAAAAGGGTGTCAAGTACAATGCTGATGGCATCGGACGTCATCTGCGGGTAAACTTTTCCGTTAATTACAACAACCGGTGCAAGTCCGCATGCACCGAGGCAGCTTACCGTTTCCAGCGAGAAAAGTCCGTTTTCGCTTGTTAATTGCCCCTCTTTGATGTTAAGTTTGTTTCTTATCGCGTTTAATACCGGCATTGAGCCTCTCACATGGCATGCCGTGCCGTCGCAGACTTTGATTTCAAATTTGCCTTTCGGCTCCAGTGAAAATTGCGCGTAAAATGTTGCCACACCGAAAACAGTTGCGGGCGATAACCCCTCAATTTTTGTCCCGATGTAAATTAAAGCTTCTTCCGGAAGATAACGGTATTCTTCCTGTACTTTTTGCAAAATAGCTATCAGATTGGATTTTTTGTAATCATAAGACTGCAAAATCTCGTCTAATTTGTTCGTGCTGATTCTGCGGGTTGTGTCTATACTCATCATTAACTCCTCGTTCTTATGTCAATATTATCGCACAAATTCGCTTAGAAATCAAGGTGGTTATGTTATTGTCGGCATATGTTTAAGTAAGAAGTAAATAAGGTAATAAGGGAATAAGTTGTTTCTAAAATTAATCTGAGCGGGATTTCTCCAAGATTGCTTTTTATATAACACTTATTCCCCTATTACCTTATTCCCCTATTACCTTTAAAAACGTAGGTCGGCATTACTATGCCGACAGAAAAATAAACAGTCGGATAATCCGACCTGCATTTGTCATTCTGAGCGTGAGCGAAGAATCGCCCGGTTATTTGAGATCCTTCGGCTTCGCCTCAGGATGACATGTTAAATCCGACCTGCAATAGCTCAGTTCGCGCGGTAAGTTTCGCAAAATTCTTTGACCGGGCAGATTTCGCATTTTGGGTTGCGCGGGGTGCAGACGTTCTGTCCGTGGGTTACAAGTAGTGAATTTATATCTATCCAGTATTTTACGGGTAATTTTTCTCTCAGCGCAAATTCTGTTTCTTCGGGTGTATTTGTTTTCACGTATCCGAGTCGGTTCATAATCCTGTGTACGTGTACATCCACGCAGATTGCGGGTTTGTGAAATCCTTCGCTCAAAACTAAATTCGCGGTCTTTCTCCCTACTCCGTTGAATTTTACAAGTTCGTCTATCTCATCCGGAACACGTGAATTGTATTTTTCCACCAATTCTTTTGATAATTCAACTATCTGACGCGCTTTATTCGCATAAAAACCTACGGGGTATATGGCTTTTTCCAGAACTTTCGGATCCAGTTTTGCAAAGTCTTCGGGCGTTCTGCCTAATTCCAGCATCCTTAATGTCGCGGGATAGGTGGTTTTATCGTTTGTTCTTAAGCTCAAAATGCACGCTATCAAAACAAGATACGGGTCTTTAAATCCGTCCATAAGCTTTACAAAATCGCTTTGCGGCTGTCGGGCGGATTTTAAGTTTTTTACGACACTATCTATATCAACTTTTTCTTTTAACATTCAAAAGCCTTTCAACATCAAGCACGGTGCGAAGTTTCAGCGCATAAATGTTATCTTTGTCAAACCGTAAAAGTTTTACGGCATCTTTTTCCGTTGTAACAATGTTTCCGTCAATATCCACAAGGTCAATGGGCGAATACTGGTGATGATCGTCAAGTGCGATTTCTTTTTTTACGTAAAACCCTGTTAAAAAGTCGAAAAACTGCTTTGGCTGGCCGATTGCGCACATCGCGGTTACGGCATTTCCTTCCTCCAGATGTTCGCCTGTTTTTATGTTGTATATGTAATCCGGTTCGATAGCGCAGACCATTGTTTCTAAGCTGAGTCTTTTTTCCATAATCCGTGCGAATTTTTCGGCTTTTGTGTGGTCAGTGTCTTTGCTTATGATAAGCAGTTTGTCAATTCTGTCAAGTGCTTCCGCGCCTTCTCTCAAAGGCCCTGCCGGAAGCAGTTTTTCATTTCCCAATCCCATTTTGCTGTCCATCAGGACTATATCTATGTCGCGGAATAATTTGCGGTGCTGAAATCCGTCGTCAAGAATGATTTTTGTCACGCCGAAATTTTCTATTGCGTATTTTGCGGCTTTGTATCTGTCTTTGCAGGTTAAAACGCAGGCGCCTTCGGCTTTTTGCGCAAGCCAGAAAGGTTCATCTCCCGCCATTGCCGCTGTATGTAGCACGTATTTTCCGTCTGATATTATGTTGACGTTTTTATTTGATAATTTGCCGCCGTAGCCGCGCGAAATTATTGCGACTTTTTCGCCTTTTTTAAGTAAATATCTTGCAATTTCCAGAACAACGGGCGTTTTTCCCACGCCGCCGGTTGTCATATTTCCGACTGAAATTACGTATGCGCAGACTTTTTTCGGGCGCAGGATTTTTTTATCGTAAAGCCAGTTTTTAAATCCGCTTCCCAGCCCGTAAACGTATGACATGCCCTCCAGTATATTCACAAGCACGCCTTTTGCATTCCGGTCATAATGTAATTTTGTTATCTTTGTTTTCAGGTTCATATTTTAAAACATCAGTCTGAATAATAAAAATCTTTTATTTAATTTTTCGGAGAATTTTCTCAAATTGCAGGTAGTAACAGCCGCATCATCAATTATTGCCTGTAATTCCGTTTTGTTTTCCGGTGTGAGCTGATTTACTGCCGCAAGTGCGGTTGAGATATCCGTCATTGCTTTATCCACGCTCTTGATTGCGCTTGTCAAATCGTGTTTGAGATTATCGTCTTTTGTCATGGAATTTATGTAAGTGCTGATTTCGTTGACGTTATGGACAATAACTTTTAAGTCTGCGGCAATAGCTTCCGCGTTGCCGTTATCCATAATTTTGTTTAAGTTTTTGCTTAACAATTCCAGCGAATCAGCCGTGGAATAGAGTTTTGTTTTAAACTCTTTGTCACCGATTATGTTGTTAAGGTTATCCGAAAGTTTTGAAAAGTCTTTGCTTGTTCTGTCAAGCATTGTCATCAATTCTTTCAAATCGCCTTCAGAGGCGTCAATGAGTTTGTCGAACTTGGCAATTGTAGCTGCGGACTGGGATGTCAGCGAATTTATATTTGTGACGGACATCTGGAGTTCCGCGATAACTTCATCAGACAAAAGCTCATTGATTTTTCGGTTGGTTTCGGTAAGTGATTCCGCTGCTTTGTACTGCCATTCCATAAAGTCCGCAATTCTCATCGGCTCTATTATTGTATAGGGTGATTTTTGCGGCGGATAGGGCAGAATTGTGTCGTCAAGGGTTGAAATCCTGAGTTTTTTCTCCCCGTTTTTGAATACCGGTGAGCCTTTCATAAATTCCGGAAGCACAAGCCCCGGCAAATCTACCATATAATCTATTTTATACGCATAAGTCGTATCTATGGAATCCCTGAAATTAAACGGTACCGCGTCGCGTGAAATTACCTCAATAGCTTTTACGGTGCCTACGTCGTAGTATTTGTCGTCGAGTTTCATTTCCACGGGGTCATCTTTATACAACAGCCCTTTGGTTTTCATGGGGATATAGAGAGTTCTGGTTTTCGGCGGGGTAATTTCCAAAAATAATTCGCCTATAAGTCCTGACTGCTGGATTGAAAAAAGTGAAGCTTTCGGAATTTTTACATCGGGGTCAGTGATTACGAATTTTACCTTTACGTAGCTGTTTTCGCCGTCAACTACGGGCGTTACTTCCTCTACCTGTCCTACTCTTAAGCCCATCATCTGTACGCCAGCACCCGGTCTCATGCCGTTTACGTCCTTGAATTGTATCTCTATCCTTTTTGCATTGGAAAAGGTTCTTCCTTTTACCTTGAATACTACTCCGAACAATAATACCAGCGCTATTAAGGTTAGCAAGCCTACCTTGAATGATGACGAGAACTTCATTTAATCCCTCATTTGTTATCTACATTTTTATTGTAGCAAAAAACTTTTTTAAATGCAAAAA
>CALVER010000059.1 GCA_944326625.1 Candidatus Gastranaerophilales bacterium
CTTTATTATCCCTGTTGCGCGGCGTAATTTTTTGGGTTATAATCCACATAAAAAAGGAGTGACTATGACAACAGAAGTAAGAGCAAGCCATATTCTCGTAAAAACCAAAGAAGAAGCTGAAAAACTATTGGACGAAATCAAAGGCGGCAAATCATTTGCAGAAGCTGCACAGGAAAATTCTTTATGCCCGTCAGGCAGTGCAGGCGGCGATTTGGGATATTTCGGACGCGGAATGATGGTCAAACCGTTTGAAGATGCGGCATTTAATATGGAAGTCGGCGAGGTGTCCGACCCTGTTCAAACGCAATTCGGCTGGCATTTAATCCAACTTACCGGTAAAAATTAATGACAAACCACGTTTTGACGGTGCTTCGGGAATTTATGACCGAACAAAAGGTCGATTACCTGCTTGTGAATTCCACTAACAAATTTTTGGTGGAATATAACACCCTGAGCGAAAATTCACGCTACCACCTGACGAACTTTACAGGCTCCACGGGTGATGCGCTTGTGACACCGGACAAAGTTCTTTTGTTTGTTGACGGAAGGTATCATATTCAGGCGGATTTGGAGGTTGACCCGAATATTACAACAGTTGTAAAACTGCAAACAGGTCAGACTTTTCTTGAGGAAATGCTCAAAAACATTCCGCCGGACGCGGTTCTGGGGCTTTTTTCCGAGAAAAATCCGCAGTCTGCGGTTGATTTGATACAAAAACAGCGCAAAATTAAGCTTTTAGACAAAGACCCGCTGGATATTTTCACATCAGCACAAAATTCTGAGATTGTGCCGCTCGGTAAGGATTTGACGGGGTTTACGAGCGAGGAGAAAATCGCTCAAATCAAGCTGAACGATGACGAGGCAATCCTTTTGACGAATTTGGAAGAGGTTTCGTACCTTTTTAATTTAAGGGACTTTTCTATGCCGTTTTCCGCCAAAATCAAGGCAAAAGCAGTCATTTTGAAAGACAAAGCCCTGCTTTTTGAAGAAAACAGGCTTGATAAGTTTGAAGAATTCATCAAAAATCTTGATAAAAGAATTTACGTTGACAAAAGCTCGATAAACGCTTATGATTACTGGCTTTTGGGAAGCCGCGCGCAGGAGATGAAATCAAGTCCTGTCAAACTTATGAAATCAATTAAAACCGACGCGGAAATTGCTCATTACAAAGACGCTTTTTGCCGTACGGATAAGGCTGTTCGGGCAATCCGGGATTATATAAATTCCGTTGAAAATATTTCGGAATTTGATATTGCCTGCAAACTTGAAGAAGAATTCATTAAAAACGGCGCAAAAGGTTTGAGCTTTAATTCGATTGTTGCGAAGGACAAGAATTCCGCACTGGCGCATTATTCAAAATCCTCGCCCGACGAGGTTTTGAAAGACGGGAGCCTTGTTTTAATCGACTGCGGCGCGTATTTTGAGGGCGGACTTGCAACCGACATTACGCGAGTTTTTGTAAAAGGCGAACCTTGTGAATTGCAAAAGCGGGTTTATACGACGGTTTTAAGAGCGTTTTTGCATGCTTATAACACCGAAATCAAAGACGGAATGGCGGGTTACGACATTGACGGCGAAGCTCGCGTATTTTTTGACGAAAACAAGATTGACGGATTTGTGTTTAATCACGGACTCGGGCACGGTATCGGCATAAATGTGCACGAAGCCCCGCCAAACCTCGGAAAAGGCGAGATTGCGAAAACGCCTTTTCAGGATAACATGTGTTTTACCATTGAGCCGGGGCTTTATAACGCGGAACATTTCGGCGTAAGGCTTGAAAATTCCTGCTATTTGAAAAACGGAAAAATAAATTCGTTTGTCAAAATGCCTTATGAGAAAAAGCTTATTGATTACACGCTTTTGACCAATATTGAAAAGGAATGGCTTGAAGAATTCGGGGTGATTTAGATGGAAATTACGAGCGTAAACAACAATCTTGTAAAAGAAACCGTAAAACTTCAGCAGAAAAAATACAGGACGGAAAAATTTCTGCTGGAAGGATTTAAGGCAATTGAAGGTGCCTACAATTCAGGCATAGAGTTTGATTACGTATTTGTTTCGGACAAAAAAGCGGACGAATACAAATTTTTAGGGGACAAAGTAATTTTGACAACCGAGCCTGTTTTGAAAAAGATTTCCACGACAGACACGGCGCCGGAGGCGGTTGGGGTAGCGTTTAAGAAAGAATATGACAAAAAAATTTTAAAATCCGCAAAAAAAGTTGTACTTTTGGAGGAGATAAAAGACGCGGGAAACCTGGGGACGATTTTGCGGACGTCCGCCGCATTCGGGGTTGATGCGGTTGTTTTGTACGGGGACAGCGTGGATTTGTACAACCCGAAATGTATCCGCTCAGCCGTCGGAAATTTGTGGAAAATTCCGGTTTTTGATATTAAAAATCATAACGAACTTGAAGAAATGTTTACAAAATTTAATCGTGTAGCGACACTTCCGAGGGCAAAGAATTACCTGAAAAATTTTCAAACCGGATTGCCGTGTCTTATAATGTTCGGGTCGGAAGCAGACGGATTAAGCCGGGAGCTTACTGATTTTGCAACTGACAGCGTGAAAATCGAAATGGAAGAAGGCGTGGAATCCTTGAATTTGAGCGTATCTTGCGCGGTTATTTTGTATAAATTATTTGCATAAAGTCTATAAATTATTTAGAACTTCCTTAGTGCATTCAAGCGCGGTATCGGTTACGAAATCCATATCGGGCTTTTCGATTATCAGAGGCGGGTTAAAGTAGATTACGTTGCCCAGAGGCCGCAAGAGCACCCCGCGGGAAAGCGCTTTTTTATAAATTTGATACCCTACGCGCAAACCGCTTTCAAACGGCTCTTTTGTATTTTTGTCTTTGACGAGTTCTATTGCGTTAATTAGCCCGATAGAGCGGACTTCGCCGACATTTTCAAGCGGAAGGAATTTTTCTTTGATAATTTTGTTAAAATAAGGCGCCTTATCATTAGCTTTTTGAATAATTTGTTCATCTTCAAGAATATTCAAAACCTCGCACGCAGCAGCGGCCGCAAGGGGGTTTCCGCTATACGTATGGCTGTGCATAAAGGCTTTGCCCTCGTTATAATCCGCGTAAAATGCGTCGTAAATCTTTTGGGTCGTAATAAACATTGCCATAGGTATGTATCCGCCGGTGAGGCCTTTTGAAAGACACATTATATCAGGCGAAACACCGGCATGGTCAAACGCAAACATCCTGCCTGTCCTGCCGTAGCCCGTTGCGATTTCGTCAGCAATCAAATGCACATTGTATTTGTCGCAAAGTGCACGCAGTTTTTTCAAATACAAAGGCGGATAAATCTTCATCCCAGCAGACCCCTGTAATAGCGGCTCTACAAGGATTGCAGCGGTTTCACCGCCATAGCGCGCAAAAGTTTTTTCCGCATGCTCAAAACATTCGCAATTACAGTTACCGCGGCACTTTCCGTAAGGGCACCTAAAGCAGTCAGGCCCCTCAATTCGCACGATGTCAAGCAAAATAGGCTTATAAATTTCCGAATACAAATCCACCCCGCCGACCGACAGCGCCCCGATTGTTTCACCGTGATAGGCGTCTGAAAGCGCCATAAAACGCTTTTTCTGCGGGTTTCCTGTCTGGTAATGGTACTGGAAGCTCACCTTCATCGCCGCCTCAATCGCTGATGAGCCGTTATCCGTAAAATTGAATTTGCAAAGTCCTTCAGGCAGAACTTTTGAAAGTTTTTCGCACAAATTTATAACGGGTTTGTGGGTAAAATTCGCGAAAATAACGTGCTCAAGCCTGTCAATCTGCGATTTTACGGCTGCATTAATCCGCGGATGGCAATGCCCGAGAAGATTACACCACCATGAACTTACCACATCAGCGTAGCTTTTATCGTCAACATCATACAAATACAAGCCCTTGCCGCGCTCTATCACAATCGGCGGCAGCTCCTCGTAATCCTTCATCTGTGAGCACGGGTGCCAGATGTATTTTAAATCTTTTTTCTGCCATTCGTTCATATTTCTTAAATTTCCTTAAATAAACTTAATAATTCACCTTTTTCAATCTCAAAATCGTCTGCGCATGCACTGACTGTAGCAACAACCTTTATTCCGGTCAAATCCTCGATAGAGCGCCTGTTATCGGCATGCATGAGGTTATTTTCGTCAAAGTTATTCAAAATTATTCCTCTGCAGGTAATTCCGCGGCTTTTGGCGTATTCGGCGGTCAAAAATGTCGAATTAATCGTGCCCAAATCCGCGGGGGCAACGATTAAAATATCCATGCCCAGTGCTTTTATCACATCAGGCAGAAGAATTTTTTCGTCATGCTCAAGCTTAAACGGGCACACAATCCCGCCCGCGCCTTCCACTACCATATAATCAAAGGCATGCCGAATTTTTGTAAAATCAGCTTTAATTTTTTCGATAGTAACCGGCTGTTCAGCCGTTCTTGCGGCAAGATGAGGCGACACGGCGGGTTTGTAGGCGTATGTTACAAAATCAAACGGATCCGCGTTGATTTTTGCGGTTTTCAGGACAAAATCGACGTCCCCGGGGATTAATTCTCCGTCATGCTCGTTTAGCCCGCTGAGAACAGGCTTATAATACCCGCAATCCATGCCGAGACTTCGCATTTTTTTTACCAGAAGCCCTGAAATATATGTTTTTCCGACATCCGTTCCCGTCGCTGTTATGAATATTCCTTTTGTCATGCCGTCTCCTTAAAAACAAGCGATAACTTGTTGAAGTTATCGCTATACTATACAAAATATATATGAATTTAAAAGTTTACAGAGCGCCCGCGCCGTCTAAGAAGTAATCATAATGCCTTACGTCATCATAATTATTTATAAATTCCGCTTCAACTTCTTTTTGAACTTCCGGAACAACCTTAGCTGCAACGGACCTGCTCTTTAATAGTTTATCAATATTTGGCTCTAATGTCAACTCAAAATGGAAACGTCCGTATTTTCTGTCAGCTTCGTATCTGTTATTGATTAACGGATAGCCCCAGTAGAGTCTTGCGCTTAAATCGCCCGGCAATTGAACTCTAAGCCCCATACCGACTGATGCGAGGAAGTAACTGCCGTCATAGTAGTCATTTCTTGCGTTCGGGAAAATACCTGCGTGATCCGCAAATACTACACCTTGAACATATTTACCTAAGAACGGGATTTTTTCGCCGGATCTCGGACTTGTAATCTGTCTCGGCAAAAGCGGGAAGATTAAGTCGGCACTTGTGTAATAACCGCTTTTACCAATCATAATACCTTCAGAGTAACCTCTGACCGTAAGCATACCGCCTGCCTGGAATTGGTCTATGTACGGAATGTCTTTGTTATTCGGAATTATTTGGTAATTACTTCTGAGTTGTGCGTAAATACCGTGTGAAAAATCATGTAATCTTAACAATCCGCCTGAATATTTGAAGTAGCTTGATCTGCTGTCAAATATCGGAAATGCCATTGATGCGTTCTGGTTCAAATACCATATACCGCGCGCCGTGTCTTTTCTTATGTTAAAGCCGATATCAGCACTCGTAACTTCGTCAAGAGATTCGGACAACCATGGCCACGGTGAATTTTTGAATATATCCATACCGGTGAATACGCGTTTGTAATTCAATGAACCGTAACCTTTGAGTTCAAACCCTTGGGTACGTTTGATAGGTTGTGAATAGTACAATGAATAGATATATGAGCGAGTGTTCAAGCCCATATTAGCGTAATCGCCCCATTTAACTTTAGCAAACGTTGATGCGTAGCTGAAACCTACACGACCGTCGTATTTGTTGACAGGGATGTTATAATCAAAGAACGGGCTTATTGCACCGCCGCTGAAGTATGAACCCAAGCTCATTCTGTCACGGTAGCCGAACAAGCTGTCCGCAATCAACATCGGGCCGCCTCTTAAACGTCCGGTTTGATACCTTCCTGCGTTATCCATTACACCGATTAAGTGGAACGGGAATTTTTCGTCAGCTGACAATTCAATATCGGTTGTACCCGGTTTTTCACCGGCTTTTAAGTTTGCGGAAAGTCTTACGCCTTCGTTATATCTGTTAAAATCAAGTACATCTTTTTCAAGTTTGACAATATCGAACAATTCGTGCTCTTTATCCGGAATTCTGTCCAGAATATAGTTGGATTTTGTCCATTTGTTTCCGTCAATTGTAACTTTTCCGATACGGCTTTCAATCAAATCAATGTATATGGCGCCGTTTTCAACCTGCTGTTCAGGCAAATATGCTCTTGCGGTTACAAAACCTTTTTTGGCATAAAGCGCGTTAATCTCGTCAATCATTGCCTGAATATCGGTTATGAAAAGGTTTTTGCCCGCGTATTTTGAAATTACGGGTTCAATTTCTTCTCTTGTCAAAATTTCTGAAGGTGCGACCTCAATGGAATTTACGTAAACGCCTTTAGTTTCGAGCTCCTCGACTTTTGCGCGGATAACGTCACCTGAGCCTTCAGGAGCACCCTGAATTACCGTGCTGCCCTTAGTCCCGCCTTCTTCACGTTCCTCCTGATATCTTTGATAATCTGATTGAATATTCTGGCGTTCCTGCTCAAAACGTCTTGTATCAAAATCGTGTTTTACGTTCGAACCGGTGTCACGAATCATATTCATTGTATCTTGAATGCTTGGCATTTCGACCGCAAACCCGCTCTGCGGCACGCAACACAAAACCGCCAGCGACACTGCCGTGCTTAGAAATATCTTCTTTGAAATCACCTTTTTCATATAATATTCTTACCTTTTGAATTTTTAGTCCGGCAATTATATTTTCCTACTATAAAACCCGGACATAAAGTTTTTTTGTATTTTTATTACAATTTAGTAACAAAAATTTATTTTTTGACACAAATAAGTGTTCACCTGCTATTATTATAAAGTATTATTTTGTTCTTGTAAACAATATGACGAAAATTTAACGTTTTTATTGGAGTAAAAATAAAAAAATCGTATATTTAATGGAGGCTTGAAGTTATGAAAATTAAAACATTAATGGTTATCACTGCAGTAATTTTGGGGTTATGCGCAGCACCGGTGTTTGCAACGGAAGTCGCTGCGGTTGACGTGCAAAAAGTCGTTGACGCATCTCCTAAAGTTCAAACCCTGAAAAAAGAACAGCAGGCTAAAGATAAAGAACTCATTAATTTCATTGAAAAAGCAAGAAAAGAAATCGCTAAGGAAAATGATTCCCAGAAAAAACAAGAGCTTTCAGTTAAATACAATAAACAGCTTAACGAAAAAAGAGAAAAAATAGCTAAAGAATACATGACTAAACAGCAGAAAATTCAGGACGAAATCTCTAAAATTATCGCTGATCAGGCAAAAGCAAAAGGCTATGACATTGTTGTCTCTAAAGGCGTTGTCCTCTATACCTCAAAAGATATTACCGACGACGTAATCAAAGCTGTTAAGGCTGTGAAATAGTTACTAAGGCACTAAGAAGTGAATAAGGGAATAGGGGAATAAGTTATTTCTAAAATCAATCTGAGCGGATTTTTTCCAAGATTGCTTTTTATATAACACTTATTCCCTTATTCACTTAATTACTTATTAGAGTATTATCGTGCCTTTGGCACCCCTCGCCCTGCGGGAGAGGGTTAGGGAGAGGGGGCA
>CALVER010000060.1 GCA_944326625.1 Candidatus Gastranaerophilales bacterium
AGCCATGACAATCCCGACGCTTATTAGCAATTACAAAGAAAAACAAACTGTAACCAGACTGCAAAAAGCCTACTCGACATTAAAAAATGCTTTTGAACTTGCAAAAGCAGAACACGGCGATTATACAACATGGACATGGAATCAAATACCTTTTTCCAACGGTCAAAGAACGCAATATTTTTGGGATACCTATATACTCCCGCACTTAAAAGTATCCAAAAAATGTTTTCCAGGTAAAAATGGTTGTTCTTCCTACTATGTATATACACTTAACGGTCAGCAAATATTTAATAATACAACTCACTGTGCATTTGTACTAAATGACGGGACAGTTGTTTCTACATGGGCAGGTGAAGATAATTCTCCTTATCAACATATTTGGGCATTTGTAGATACAAATGGTTTTTCCGCACCAAATACCATTGGGAAAGACATTTTTACAATGTATTTTGCACCAGTTTTTCCTGATAATAAAATGGGTTCATTAGACGAAAATGATGAATTTGTAAGCTCCGGTAAGACTTTAATAACTCCGTACGGACTGCATTTATCAGGAGAAGGAATTAATGGTGCCACTGTGGAAGATTTATTAGATCCTAATTTTGTACAACAAAATAGTACACAAGATAATGTATTCAACCTCAACTGCTCATCAGAAGGTTACGGCTACTATTGCGGAGCCGCAATAAAACTGAATGGCTGGAAATTCCCGGACAATTATCCGGATTAAAAGATTCCAGAAAGTGAAGTTTTTTTGTGGTAAAATTTAAGCATAAAATATACAAGAGGTATTATAAATGCTGAGAACAGGAATAGTGGGACTGCCGAATGTCGGCAAATCAACTTTATTTAATGCGCTTACAAGTTCAAAAAACGCTCAAAGCGCCAATTATCCGTTTTGCACAATTGAACCGAATGTAGGCGTCGTAAATGTTCCGGATGAAAGATTACCCATACTTGCAAAACTTTGCAAAACTGATGTTATAATTCCGACAGCGATTGAATTTGTCGACATAGCAGGACTTGTCAAAGGCGCAAGCAAAGGCGAAGGTTTGGGAAACCAGTTTTTACATAACATAAGAGAAGTTGACGCGATTATTCAGGTTGTCCGCTGTTTTGATGACCCGAATACAATCCACGTTGCAGGAAAAGTAAACCCGCTTGACGATATTGAAGTCATTAATACCGAACTTGCACTTGCGGATTTGGCATCTGTTGAAAAACGTCAGGCGCGTATTTCAAAACAGGCAAAAGGCGGTGACAAAGACGCTGTTCTTGAGGATAAAGTTCTTACAAAACTCACGGAACTCCTTTCTGAAGGAACATTTATTAATGTAAAAGATCATTTTAACGAGGACGAAATTCCTGTTGTTAAAATGCTTAACCTAATGTCAACAAAGCCTGTCATATATGCGGCAAATGTTTCCGAATACGACTTGAAAGACGGAAATAATTATACAAAACAGGTTCAGGAATACGCCTCCAAACACAACGCGGAAGTCGTCCTGATTTCTGCAAAAATTGAAGAAGAACTCGCCGAACTCGGTGAAGAAGAAGCTAAAGAATATCTTGCAGAATTAGGCGTTGAAGACAGCGGAATTAATCGTATGATTAAATCTGTTTATAAATTATTGAATTTAAGAACATTTATAACTGCAGGCGAAAAAGAAGTCCATGCCTGGACGATTCCTGCCGGTGCCAAAGCCCCGCAGGCTGCCGGCGTAATCCATACGGATTTTGAAAAAGGTTTTATCAGGGCTGAAATTACCCCGTACAAAGACTTTGTAGAACTAGGCTCTTACGTTGCCTGCAAAGAAAAAGGCGTTACACGTCTTGAAGGCAAAGACTACATTGTCCAAGACGGTGATTTGGTTCATTTCAGATTCAGTGTCTAAATAATTTATACAACTGATGCATAAACTTTTGCAATATCATTTACTGCAGGCTTGTATGCAACCGTACCCGTAAATGCGACCTGAGATTTTTCAGGAACATGATACAAAATCATTGTGCTGTCATTTATACAAATCGGGCTTCTGTCACCATGTTCAAGAACGTATCTGTCTCCGTCTTTATGGACATAATAAACATCATTTTCATCGTTTGCATTAATAAATTTTGTACCGTCTTTTAAACCTGCCTTGATACCGAGCATTTTATTTGCAGTTTTAGGATCGGATAAATATATTTTGTTGTCATGCAAATAAACAGGTAACGGTTTATAATCTTCCTTCGGATTATGGTTTATGCCGCCGGTATTAAATAATGAAATTGCCATTTTGCCGTCTGTATTTTCTCGGAAAATTGCAGATACATGAGACTTGTAGCCGCCGTTTGAGACCTGTTGAAGCGGTAAAAGTATCGGAGCACCGTTATTTAAGGCATCAAGTTCCGGTCTGGAACGAAGTGCCATAATATTTTTCAACTTATCGTGATATTCTTTGACAAAAGATTTGTTTTCATCATTAAGCCATTCATTATGAATATAGCCGCGGTTTTGAAGATAAATATTTTTCGTTTTAGATTCAAAACCTGTAGACGCCAAATCATCACCGGCGTATAAAGTCGGTTTGCCCGGAAGTGCAACCAGATATTCCATCATGCCGGTAAGCTTTGAAAACGCAGGTTTAACGAGTTTTTCAAAAGCTTTATTTTTTAATAACCTGCAGTCACTTTCTCCCAAAGGATTCATAAATCTGTCTTTAGAACGTGATTGTCTTATAATTGCATCCAATGTCACTTCAAACGGTTTTACGCCAAAAGCATCAGCTTCAAAATTTTCACCCAGATATTCACCGTTTACCATATCCGTAATTGCATGACTGAGAGATTCAAAAATATCCTTATGATTTTCCCTGAAAATGTCATTGGTTCGGCTAAGCTCATTCAATGATTCAATCAAAGCAGTTCTCATAGCTTCACCCATAGCAACGGCTTTTGCGCTTACATTTGAAAAATCAAAATTTGCAACTTCGTCATCACTTGGGGGATTTTCGGGATCGAATTTATCATTTACAAGCTTATACGCACGCATACGGTAATCTTTATTATTTTCATCCGTAAGATCAGCAAAAAACATTCCCATATCAAGCGCCAGACAATGCAATGCACGCGGCTTGTCGTGGTTTCCGATAAATGTGTAGGAATATATAAGCGAATTCAAATTTGAAGAACCCAAATAATTTTTATCCGCATCATGTTTATTATAAAGCATTTTATGATAAATTTGAGCCGGCAGATTTGCAAAGCTTATTTCCATATTACCGGGATCATGTTCAAATTTTTGACCAAACATACCTATTATATCGTTAAAATAATAAGTGTAATTTGCAAGCGCAGTCAAATCAGCTTCATCAAGGAATTTACGTCTGACATCCAGAGCATTTCTATATTTGTGCGATGAATGTCCGTTACCGACGTTATGCAAATCGTATTCATCGGTTAATTCCGCAACAAGATATGAATTCGGATTTATTTCTAAAACTTTATCGCTGAAAATTTTCCAGAAATCAGTTACTTTTCGCCATGTATAGTCAAAATCAGTATTTTGATTTCTTAAAGAATCCATATTTCCGATATCTTTTGCCGCATCAATTCTCCAATCCAAACCGGTTTGAGATCTGTCAACAATCATATCAGCGACGGCAAAACTTTCTGCGCTAGTTCCTTTCAAAGATTTCACAAGTGCGTCTACGAGCAACTTTTTATCACTGCCGTTAATGTTCGTGATACCTGATCTGATTTTTGAAATCAAACTCATTGCTTCATCTTCGGGAGACGCGCCGTTAATTTTTAATGATTGCAAACTCACGGTCTTCAACGCATCATAATCATATCCGATTTCGCCTGTTTCTTTATTTACATACACTTTTGCATCAGGCTTAACAGCTTTTATCACAGCGAATTTGGCTATTTCCTGAGTCAAAATCGGCAAAACATATTTGCCGTACAATGAAGCTTGGTCGCCTTCGGCAAATTTTTCCGGTAATTCTTTTTGAACTCTGTCCAGAATTTCCAGGGCAAAAGCTGACATTTCATTGTCATACATTTTCTGGGTATAATCATAACCGCGTTTATATTCGTCAGTTACATGCGGGTTTCCTTTTTTATAAAGATCATATTTTGAAACACCAATTTCATCTTCATGTGTTGCACGTTTTGAAATATAAGGACTTGCAAAAACGCCTGCAATATTATCGCCGAGTTCAATAGAATCCAGAGGGAGATTCATCAATCCCATTTTTACCTGATCTTTATAAGGATCGGAATAAAATTTACGGCCGGAAACATAGGTGCCGTCCAAAATATTTTGGATTACATTTTTGTTAAGATCTTTTATTTTAGAAGGAAGAACTCCTTCGGTAATTTTTTCATTTATCTTTTTAAGAATTTCATCAGCGTCACTGTTTTTAATATTTTTTAAATTTTGAGCTGCATATAATGACAGAGTATCTTTTGTTTTTTGCGTCCAGAAAATACCTGAAGTTACTGCATAATCCTGAACTTCAATATTGCTTCTTTTCAAAATTTCTTCGCGCGTCTTACGTTCTTTAACCGGCAGATTTTTCATTTGTTCGGTAACTGCATGGGAATCAACATAATTTAATTTTAAGATATCTGTATTTGCATCCCAGGTTTCGATATTACTTTCGATTTTATCCTCAAGCTCAAAATTTTCGAACTTGCTCAAAAATCTTGTGCCGTTAATATCATCAATTTTAATCTTATTCCGGTGTGATTTATTATAATCACTAAGATTAAGCATATTTTTATGATATGTTTCGGGATCAATTTCAAACGCAAACGGGATTATAGTGTCATTATGAGTGTTAATGTCATAAGGATTATTTGTATTCAAAATATCGTAAGATTTTATTAAAGCTTTGGTGTCCTGTGCCTGTTCCTCGCTTGCAAGCCTTTTGTCAAAAATCTGAATATAAGTCGGGGCTTTGGAATCATATTCGTCATTTTGCGCCATGTGAATTACGCCGTCAGAAGTTTGTCTGTATGTATACGGACTGTTTACAATTTTGTGGGATATAAAATCCTGATTTTTGCCAAAAACACCAAGAGTCAACGGAAATCCGGAAATATTAAACCAATTATAATATGGAGATTTTTCACCCCATTTCATAACATTTGCGATATGTATGCCTTCCAAACCTTCGTTTACAAATGCACCGTCAGATACAAAAGTCATACCTTTTGCAAACATTTTTCTTTGCAAAGACGCATAATTATTAATATTTCCCAAAGACTGGGCAATCTGCATATTGTTTTTATTCCAATAAGCATGAGATGATCTGCTGTCATCGGTAAATAACGGCAATGAAATTATACTTGAATAGCCGTCCAAAAGTCCTTCATCCAAAGATTTTTCAATTCCGGCAATTGTTCCGCCCATTTTGTTAGAAAAATGTTTATAAGATCGCATTGCTTTTTTCAACAAAGTTTCGTCTTTTAAAATATTTTCACCGGAAAATAATTTTTTGTTATAAACTTCTCCAACCCTGTAATTATCGGGAACAATCAATTTCATAGAACCGCCGTGAGTAAGAGTTGAACCGGATTGGGTTACAAAATTATAAATTTCGTGTGCGTCTTTTGTGTCAGTATGATCAATAATATTACCTGCATCAACAGCATATAAAGGAGCACCGCCGGATTTTCTCACCAATTTGTAATGATATGCAAAAGGAGTATCGTCGGAAATAAAATAATCTGATGACAGGTCGACTATATTTCTGCCGCTCGTAAGCTTTCTTTCATATTTATCGTTTTCTGAATCCTGAATAATATCAGTTACGCGATAATTTCCGTTTTTATCCTTTTCTACGTTAAATATTTCCAAATAACAATCAAATTCATTCTCATCAAAAGGATAATTAAATTCATAAACTTTATAACCGTAATTGTCTTTTACAGGTGCATAACCTTGAAAAGATACTTTCGGCATATTTAAACTGATTGAACTAACTTTCACACAACGCTCCTTACTTGTTTTATAATAGAACTAAATCTTTATTTTTGCCATAATATGTTATTTTATTAAGAAATTTTTACATACTTTGAAATATATATGACTAATTAATTTTTCTGCACTATAATTAAAGCGTGTACAAAATACAATTAATTATTGTATTCAATCGGGAGAATATTTAATGCTAATGACAGAATTAAAATGTGACATTAAAGATATGAGCCTTGCAGAACAAGGAAAAAATCAAATTGAATGGGCATTTAAAGACATGCCTGTATTATCACAAATTCAAAAAAGATTTATAGAAGAACAACCGTTCAAGGGTTTAAAACTATCAGCATGCTCACACGTTACAAAAGAAACAGCTGCATTGTGCATAGTTTTGAAATCAGGCGGAGCAGACGCAATATTAGTTGCATCAAACCCTCTGTCAACACAGGATGATGTGGCGGCAGCGCTGGTAAAATATTACGGTATTCCGGTTTTTGCAATCGCAGGCGAAAGTACCGAAACTTACAAAAAACATATTCAAGAAGCCATAAACCATGAGCCGGATTTAATCATCGAAGACGGCTGCGATTTGGTTTCAACATTACATATCGAAAGACCTGATTTAGCAGATAAAATTATCGGCTCAACAGAAGAAACCACAACCGGTATTATAAGACTTCAGGCAATGGAAGCAGAGGGTAAATTAAGATTCCCTGCAGTAGGTGTAAACACAAGTTTAACAAAACACTTGTACGATAACAGATACGGTACGGGCCAAAGTTCAATGGACGGGATTATCCGCGCCACGAACATATTAATAGCAGGCAAAACAGTCGTAATATCAGGTTACGGCTGGTGCGGCAGAGGCTGCGCATTAAGAGCAAAAGCACTCGGCGCAAACGTAATTGTCTGCGAAGTCGATCCTTTAAAAGCACTTGAAGCCGCAATGGAAGGCTACCGCGTAATGCCGATTGCAAAAGCCGCTTTGGAAGGCGATATTTTCTTAACAGTTACCGGCGACAAGCACGTAGTCGACGTAAAACATTTATTAACAATGAAAGACGGCGCTTTTGTCGCAAACGCAGGACACTTTGACTGGGAAGTTAACGTAAGCGGACTTAAAGAATTCACAACCGAGATTAAACAAATCAGACCTGATTTACAGGAATACAAATTAAATAACGGCAAATCAATATACGTATTATCCGAAGGCAGACTTGTAAACCTCGCTGCTGCAGAAGGTCATCCGGCAAGCGTTATGGATATGAGTTTTGCAAATCAGGCGCTCGGTATGGAATTTATCGTTAAAAACAAGGGTAAATTAGAAAAGAAATTATACACACTTCCACACGAAGTTGATGTTAAGATTGCCGAATTAAAGCTCAAATCAATGGGTATAGAAATTGATACCCTGACACCTGAACAGGAAGAATACCTGCACAGTTGGAAATTATAATTATTCTTAAAAAAGAGCCCTAAAGGGCTCTTTTTTACATAAAAACTGCCTGAGGCAGGACAACATTTTGTGTCAATATTTGTATAGATTTACATAAAAACTATTATCGGAAGTTATTTTTATTTATTTTTTTATGCCTCCGGCGGGTGCTGCGCGCACGGCGGT
>CALVER010000061.1 GCA_944326625.1 Candidatus Gastranaerophilales bacterium
AACACTCTCTGGTATGTTTTTCACGAGTAGATAACACAGGATTTTCGCCGTTTTTAACCGCTTGAATGGCCTTTTCGACAGGAACTGTATATTGTTTACCGTCTTTAACGCCTTTAACACGTCTGATTGCATCAGAATGTCCCTGACTTACACCTCTGCCCCAGAATGTGTAATCGTTGCCTTCGGGCAAAATCGCATTTGCATACATTCTGTTCAACGAGAATAAACCGGGATCCCAGCCCACGGAAATAATTGCGATCTTGCCGCTTTCTTTTGCGGATTTGTCAACATTTTCAAAGTGTACGGGGATATTTGCGTGAGTGTCAAAACTGTCAATACAATTGAACATTTTTGCATATTTCGGAGTTTGTTCCGGCAAATCCGTAGCACTGCCGCCGCAAAGGATTAAAACATCAATTTTGTCTTTCCAGCTTTCAATCTCATCAACACTCAAAACTTTTGCTGAAGCTGTTTGAATTTTCACGCTGTCGGGATTTCTCCGCGTAAATACGGCAACAAGCTCCATATCAGGATTTTGTCTGACTGCAGCTTCTACTCCGCGTCCCAAGTTTCCGTAACCTAAAATACCGATTCTCATAGTTGCACCTCTTTCGTGTAAAAATAACACTTAAATATAACATGAAAGATAAGTGCGTAACAAAAATATTAAGAAATATTATTCTTCAATTAAAATATTATCCTGAACGGATGCAAAAATACCTAAAATATGCTGTTCTTCGCCGGAAAACGGAGTATTCGGAACATATTTATTACGGTCGCCTTTTACAAACACACTGTTTATGGTTTCATTGCCTTTAACACTTTGTGTTGTAGACACTTCACCCGCACTAAACATTTTACCTATATTATTAACATTAAATCCCATAATGGCATCCTTTCAAATAATATATCGGATACAGGCGGAAAAAACTTTAGCCGTTCAGGTAAAATATTAACTAATGTTTACAATCAATTGAAAGATAGTACGGTTAACTGTATTATAAATAATGTCACAGGGTTATATAGGAGTAAATTATATGAAAAAAACATTCAAAGGGTTATTATCCGTAATTGCGGTTACATTCACAATTACGGCAGCGAACGCATTTCCTGATGTAGCAGACAATTACTGGGCAGCACCGCAGATTAAGGAGTTGTCAGAACAGGGCGTAATCGTAGGCTATCCTGACGGAACATTTAAACCGGATGATAATGTAACGCGTGCGGAATTTGCATCAATGGCAATAAAAGCACTCGGGCAGCAGAATACAAAAGTAGTTCAGCCGGTTAGTTTTTCCGACATAACTACGGAATACTGGGCTTATGACGCAATTCAAAAGGCAATTTATTTTGATCTGGTATCAGTGCCGAAAGAAGGAGATCTATTCAGACCCGACGACAGCGTTTCAAGAGCGGAATCATTGTCAGTAGCAGTCAATGCACTTACAACCGAACAGATTAGCGAACAAAAAGCAAAAGAAGTTCTTGAAAAAATGTATATAGACACTCATACCATTCCTGAATGGTTTTTAATACCTGCAGGAAAGGCGGAAATTTTGGGCATGATGGTAATTATGCCGAGTGCCGACAAGGCAAAAGTCGAAGCAGAACGTCCTGCAACACGTGCGGAAGTTGCCGCAATATTATTCAAAATGATGGAGCAGGCAAAATTAAATCCGAATGCAAAATTAGCAGAAGCAATGCGAAAGAAAACAGGCGATGGATTTGTAATTGAAAATGCAACAGTACAGGGGAGTATCGGTACAATTCCGGCAGGTTCAATTGTCCCCGTTGAATTAACCAAATACATAAGTTCTCAAACGTCTGAACCGGGCGATTTGTTCGCCGGAGTTGCAGCACAAAATTACGTAACCAAAGAAAAATTCATCCTTGTAAACAAAGGCGCAACCCTTAAAGGTCAATTGATTGACGTCAGACCGGGAAGATGGTTTGTAAGAAACGGTGTACTTGTTCTGGATAATTCACTTATCACAACAAATAACGACCAGACAACAAATTTCAACGCTGTTGCCAATATCAAAAAAGACCGCAACTGGTTTATGAAATTTGTAAGATTCTGCTTCAAAGGTGAAAAACTTGAAGTTCCGGCACAAGGAACAGTTAACCTGAAACTTTTAAAACCCGTACAGGTAGATTTGACCAACGGCTGGATACTTGAATAATCAATTTAAAAGGGCCTTTTGAAAGGCCCTTTTTTTAAAATACCTTTACCGGTTCTTTAATAAGCATCCTGCAATCATGTGTCACATCTTTACAGATATCATACTGAACTTTGCCGTCACAGTATTTAGAGCTTTTAATATACCCGACGGCACATGCAGCACTTCTGAAATTCGCGTCACTCATCAAAAGTTTTATCTCTCTTGTATCGCCCGTATAGCTGTCATATATTACATTTACGCTTAAGTGATCCCTGTTATTTCCGCCGGAAGGCTCGTCTTTATTATAAGCCGGTACAATTTTTCCGGAGCCCAGCAGATAAAACGGAAAAACATCTTCCCACAATTTATTTTTGCCTGAATCACCGTTCACGTCAACATATAATTTAAACCCCTTACGGTCATCAGTATCAACGGCATCGGAAAGTTCGGATATTTGCTCATAATCAGAACCTATGTAGAGCTTTAAACCGTTAGCCATGGTTATATTAGGAGTCAGGCCCGTAAAATTCTTCGACGTAACCTTACTCTGTACACTTGTAGGAGATACACTGCAATCAGAGGCTGATATATTATAATCTTTTTTAATTTTGTCACACAATACATCATTGTATGAATCAAGAACTTCTTCAGACTCATCCGGTTCAACTTCTTCTATAGGGGTTAAACATACAGCATAAGCGGTGGCATTATTTCTTGCTACAGCAGATTCGCCGCCCGTCGCGGTTGCATCCGTATAAACAGATGCTCTCTTTCCCGATGTATCATATTCCAGGTCATACCAAAATGCAGTATAATCCATAGGGCAATCATAATATTCTCCTTCTCCAGACATACAAAGCGCTACAAATTTTATAGGATTAAGCAAATTCAATTTTTCTAAAGTCTCGGTATCCGTTCCGTTGTCAGTCAGTTGAAATATTTTCATAGCTCCGCCGGCACCCGGTAATAAACCGTTACATGCCTTTACTGCCCCGGCATAATAATCCTGTTCATAATAACAGCCGTAAATATTATCGTAAATTTCGGCTAATTCCTCACACTCACTTTTACTGACAGGTACAGGAATAAATGCAGGTTCATTAATACATTCATCTGCATATTGCACAAGACATTGCTTGGCAGGTTCTTCCAAAGGAGTATTCAACACAGTCTGTAATATATTTACAGACATGTCTTTTACCGCCATATACCCCATATAATACGCAGTATAATCCACTTTTTTCATCTTGCTTAAGGTTATCGGCAATGTCACGCATACAACAAGCGTTATTACAACCATGGCAATTACCAGTTCACCGAGGGTGAAACCCTGCCGATGAAGGCTTAAATGGCAGTTTTCCTTCCGCTGTAAGTTCAATATTTTGAATTTTCTCATACTTGCTCCTTTTTGAAAATTATATCAAATTTACCGCAGCATGGCAAACTATTTTTCTTTTACAAAACCAATTTGCACGATGTCTTTGCCGAATTTTGCCTCTAATTTATCAAAACATTTTGACAGCTTTTCTTTTTTGGAATTAATAGCATCATCTGCGAACAAAAACAACTGTTCTTCACTATTTGAGCATAAATTATCGAGAATAATTCCTGTGCTGCGGTAAATAACAGACGGTGAATAAATTTTTTCAAGCAAAGTAAACGCTATATCAGAAATTTCCATCTCAAATGACGTCGGGACGGAAAGAGATTTCTTATCGTAGATAACTCTGAAATCTTTTGTTCTGAGCATAACACCGATTGTTTGAGCTTTGCAGTCGATTTTTCGTAACTTGCGGCATGCCGAATGTATATGATAATTCAACTGATTTTTAATAAAATCCAAATCAGACGTAAAAATTCCAAACGCGCTTGTTTTTTGGATTGATTTCGGAAGTTTTTCTTCGTTCACAACAGGTGACACAACTTCCCCAAGCAATTCATGCTTCATTTCTAAAGCTCTGATACCGACTTTTTTATCAAGCCATACATCATCTTTTGCGACTAAATCTGCTGCCGATAGGATTCCGGCTTTTTTAAACAAAATCGTCAAATTTTTGCCTATTCCCCAGATTTCCTCAATTTTTGTATTTTTAAGCTCGGGCATAATTTTCTTATTTGCAATCATATAAACGCCCGTATCCGTCTTTTTAGCCTTGTCAGAAGCAAGTTTTGCAAGCGTTTTGGTGGAACTTACGCCGATTGATACAGGGATATCGACCCTCTCTTTTATTTGTTCTCTTATAAACTGCGCAAGTTCAAGGTAATTTTTCTTATAAAGTCTTTTAAGTCCTGTCAGCTCAATAAAAGCCTCATCAACGGAATACACCTGAACATTCGGGCTGAATTCCCTTAAAACTGCCATTACCTCCTCCGAAATTTCACCGTACAAATCGTGATGACAGGATACGTAAATCGCGTCCGGAAATTCATCTTTTGCAAGAAAATACGGCTGCCCCATCCTGACACCCATTTTCTTTGCCTCTTTTGAACGCGAAATTACGCACCCGTCTTTATTCGAAAGCACGCAAACGGGCTTTCCTTTCAACTCCGGATTAACCTTTTGTTCGCAGGATACAAAAAATGAATCACAATCCACAAGCGCAATAACTTTCATAATAAAATTATACCACTAATCTATTACAATTTCTTTTTCATGAGAATACGTAACATAACCCAAATTAGCCTTTGGCGGCTTTTTAAGATATTTTGCTTTTGTGTAAATCACACCTATTTTAGAAGACTTTGCACCGCTTGAATTTTCTTTTGCAAGTTTTGCACATTTTAAAATCAATTTATCCGTCATATTTTGGCTGCGCAAAAGCACATGAGATCCCGCGCAATCTCGCGTATGAAACCATAAATCATCATCTTTTGCCAATTTTGAAACTATGTAATCATTTTGCTTATTATTTTTGCCGATAAAAATTGTATAATCGTTTGTTTTAATTTCTTTTGGCATAATCGCAGACTTTTTGTCAGCTTTAACATTTTTTTCATCAGGCTCAATTTCAGAAGAAATTTCCAGTAAATCTTCAATATTTTCAGCATTTTCAACAGAATACAAAAGCTGTTCCAGATAAAATTTTTCCGCTGTTAATTCCTCGGAAAATTCCGCAAGTTTCTGGTTAGAAACCTTTGCTTTATTATAAAGTCTGTAAAAATTGTTCGCGTTATCTTTAAGAGTTTTCGTTTCATCCAGCTCTATTGAAATATTTTTGTTGTTTTCATAATCAAAAACTGTAATCACAGGTACAAAATCCTGATTATTATAGAGATTTGCCATAATCAAATCGCCGTAGAGCCTGTATTTTTCGGCTTTTTCCTTTGAAACGCTTTGTTTTTCCACCTTATTCAATGAATTTTTAACCTTTTTAAGACGCCTTTGAACAAGCAGTTTGTATTTTTCACAAAGCTTTTTAAACTTATCTGTATAAATTGCCTCCGCAAAATAGTTGTCAATATTAATATTTACGCTGCCTGACAAATTTGAAAGAGAATTTTCACAAGAATACCAAAAATTATTTTGTTTGGGCGGATAAACATACGGAAGCCCTCCCGCCATTTCACGTTCACGGCTTTTTTCAGCCCCGACGTTGTGCGCACAGCCGATTATAATATTGGTGTCATAATTATAAAGCACAACATTTGAATGCTTTCCCATTAATTCAATTGCAAGACAGAGATAAATTTTTTCGGATAATTCGTTGTAAGTTTCTATATAAAACTCCAAAATCCGTTCAAATTCGGGCTGATTAACTTTTGAAACACGTGCGTTTTCAATATATTTTCGAAGCAGCATGCAAAACATAGGCGGCTTTTGCGGAATTTCAATCAGACGCTTTTCTTCATTTGCCTGTGTCATAAAACAAACATGAAAAAACTGCGGGTCTATATTTATGTAAAGTTTTCGTGTCTCGCCGCTGTTACGTAAAGTAAACACAAACTCACGCCTTGTCGGCTGCTGAATTTTTTGAATTCTTGCTCCGGTTAGGAAGGAGGAATTTTCCTCAAGCCAAGATTTTAAAGTTACGCTGTCTAAAGTAATCATAAATATATTCTACTACAAAGCAATTATTAATATTGACCTTAAATACATAAATTGCTATAATTAAAATCAGAAAACATAATCGGAGGTTTTAAAAAATGAGGGCAAATACGCATTACAACTATATTTCTTTCAGGGGGGGGGAGATTTTGACGCCGCATGCCTAGCCTCCACGAATTCTATTGACTTTTTAACCATTCAAAACTATAATTCTAGTATATGTAATTATAGTTTTGGAGATCAGATGAAAAAACTTGGTTTCACTTTGGCAGAGGTCTTAATTACACTTGGTATTATAGGTATCGTCGCTGCGATGACTATTCCAACGCTTATCGCAAAGTATCAGGAGCGTCAAACAGTATCACAGTTGACAAAAGTATATTCAACGCTTGCAAGCGCCTACCAGATGATGCAGGCTGAATATGGTACTGTAGACACCTGGGGTATGAAAGCAACCAATACCGGAGAAGTAGATGAAGACGGTGATACGATTTATGACCATAGCGCCCAAAATTTAATTTCAGAGCGTTTAAGAAAGTATTTAAGAGTAGCAAAACAATGTGAGAAAGGGAAAATATGTTTTCCTGGCGCTTCTTATACTTTAGACGGGATTAAACGTACTGAAGCTAATACATTACCATCGGATAAAACAGACACCCCGGTGGAAGGTAGATTTTTCCTGCAAGACGGGACTTATGTTTCCTTTGGCTGGTGGGCTGGAACGTACGGTGGAATTTATGTTATTTTACCGCAAGGAAAAGACAGTGTGCTTGGCAAAAATAGATTTTACTTTCATATTGATTCAAAAGGTTTGAGACCTTATGGACTAAAAGACGATCCGGAAACATCTTCCCGTTCATTTAGAACATGCGATCCGTCATACGTTGGCGTAGCATCAGGTCAAGGCTGTACCGCATGGGTGATTTATAATAAGAATTTAGATTATCTGCATTGCAGAGATAAACTTTCCTGGGACGGTGCTCATAGCTGTAAGGATGCAGAATAACTTTAAATAATTTTTTAACCCTCTCGCAATAATGCGGGAGGGTTTTGGTCTAAACATTTTAGTAATATTGTATCGTCTATTGACCAACCCTGAAATAAATGTTAAAATTAACTAAAAGGAGAATTATATGGGCGCATGGCAAATTTTGGCAGGACTTGGTTTTATTTTTTTAATTTTGGAAATGACGGTTCCTACAATGTTTTTTCTTAACTTTGCGGTAGGTGCTTTTGTCACGGCAATTTGTGCAATTTATATTTTCAACTGGTACGCGCTGACAATTATTTTTGTTGCGGTTTCAATGGTTTCTTTGATATTTTTAAGACCTTTGCTTGTCAAACAAACACACAAAAGTCAGGAAACAGGACTT
>CALVER010000062.1 GCA_944326625.1 Candidatus Gastranaerophilales bacterium
AGTTTTTATGTAAAAATAGAAGCCCCTCAAGTGAGGGGCTTCTATTATGTTTCCCAAATTTCCTTCCAACGACCTTATTGCAGCAAACTTTCCAAAAGTTCGGCGTTTTTACCTGCTGTGGTTGATTCACGTACTTTTTGTTTGTAAATATACGTGCGCAGAGCTTCTCTGATTAGTTCGCTTCTTGAACGGTTTTCTCCGTCAGCGACCTGATCAATTTTGTTCAAAAATTCTTCGGGCATTGAAATTAATACTCGTGCCATATATTCTCCTTTTTCTTTCAAATATTGCTCTGATATATTATTAAAAACATTTTTAATAAAAAAAGTGCTATTTTTTATATAGAAAATATATACAAATTTTTAAAACCCTTGCAGGAAGGCGCATTACGGCAGAATATTTTTTGTAACATTACTTAACTTTTTGCAAAAAGCCTTTGTTGAAATGAGATTATGTCTGTGGTATTCTTTTGTGTGCTATAAAAGAAAGAAGGAAATATGACAGAAGTTAGAGTAAGAATTGCGCCTTCTCCGAGCGGAAATCTTCATATCGGAACCGCACGTACAGCGCTTTTTAATTATTTATTCGCAAAGAAAAATAACGGCAAATTTATCTTGAGAATTGAGGATACCGACGCCGAACGTACAAGTCAGGCATATATTGATAATATTTTTGACAGCTTGAAGGCATTGGGCTTGAACTGGGATGAAGGTCCCGATGTTGGCGGCCCCTATGGCCCTTATACCCAGTCAGAAAGATTTGACATTTATCCGAAATACGCGCAAATGCTTTTGGATAAAGGTTTTGCGTATGAATGTTTTTGCACTCCGGAAGAATTGGAGGCTGAAAAACAGCTTGCGACACAGAATAAAAAGCCTTATGTATATTCCAAAAAGTGCGAAAATTTAACAGAAGAAGAAAAAGCAAAATTAAGAGCCGAAGGCAGAAAACCCGCAATTCGTTTTAATATTGCAAAAGCTCAAAAAGCTTTCCACGAAGGTACGATTTTGAAATTCGATGACCTTGTAAAAGGCGAACTTCACATGGATACAAGCCTGCTCGGTGATTTTGTAATTATGAAATCCAACGGAACCCCGACATATAACTTTGCGGTTGTTATTGACGATATGCTGATGAAAATTTCACACGTTATCCGCGGAGAGGATCATATTTCAAATACATTCAAACAAATTCTTATTTTTGAAGCTTTAGGTGCGGAAGTTCCGAGATTCGGACACCTTGGCATGATTTTGGCACCTGACAGAAGCAAACTTTCTAAAAGACATGGTGCAACGGCAGTTTCCGAATTCGTTGAAAAAGGTTATCTGACGGAAGCTTTAATCAACTTTGTTGCGCTTTTGGGCTGGTCACCGTCTGACGGTCAGGAAATCAAATCAATTGACGAAATCGCTAAAGACTTCAGAATAGGTGATATTTCTTCATCTAACTCGATTTTTGAATACGATAAATTGAACTGGATGAACAGCCATTATATAAAAATGCTGAGCATTGACGAGCTGAAAGAAAGATTGAAACCGTATTTGACAAAATACGATTTGACCGAGCTTACGGACGAACAATATACCAGAATGGTTGAAATTACCTATGAACCTTTGACATTATTGTCGGATATTACGGACGCTGTGCCGTATTTCTTCGGCGAAGATGTTGAAATCGACCCGAAAGCTCAGGCTGATGTCCTTGATACGGACGTTGCTCAGGATGTTTTGAAAGAATTTTTAAGACAGGCTGAGGCCTGGGAATTCACGGAAGAAAATCTTCATGAAAAGCTTGAAGCTTTCCGTGCAGAATACAAGGAAAAAGGTATTAAGCCGAAAGTTACAATGTGGGCGATAAGAGCAGCCGTTACAGGAAGAACATGCGGTGCCGATATGACGGCAATCCTTGCAATTCTCGGCAAAGACAAAGTCTTCCGCAGAGTTAAAAAAGCTATTAAGTAGTTTGTAACTTTTTGTAAAAAATCCCGGATTGCGTTAAAGTTTTTCGGGATTTTTCCGTATTTAATATTAAATAAAGAATCGGAGGTTTATATGGCTTTGGAAAACAAAATCTCAAAAACTGCATCATACGAAGAAGTAATGGATTTTTTGAATTCATTTGAAGATGTTGACAGCATGCTGCTGGATTTTTTGGAAGACTCAAAACCGGATATCAAAGTTATAAGCGGGAATGATGAAACTTCGTATAATTATGACGATTTTTTGAAAATTTTTGACGAGGACGGTCTGGAAGCTCTGTAATCAAAAATATAAAGAAATGTAAAGAAACTGCCGCGGATTATAAAAGATTTGCGGCAGTTTTTCCGTATATATAAACGGGACTCAGGGATAGAAAGAGAAAATGGAATTTAGGAAGAACATACTTATCATGCTTATGAATTGTATTGACCGTCCGGCAAGGGAGGATCTCAATGTTGATGAGGATATGGCGGATATTCTCGCGAGGCTTCAAAACAAGCGTATGGCCGAGATAAAGCAGCTTATAGAAATCATAGATGCCGGCGACAATAACAAAAGAACGAGTTATTCTTATGACAAATTCATAGAAATATACGACCATTACGGGCTTGGCGGTTTTATTTTTTAATGCTAAAATTTTTTTATGGAAGAATTTAAGCATTATACAGTAATGAAAAATGAGGCTGTTGACGCGCTGGAATGTAAGAACGGGCTTGTTTACGTGGATTGCACCCTCGGGGGCGGAGGCCACAGTGAGCTTATTTTGCAAAGGATTTCGCCTGACGGCAGACTCATAGCCTTTGATATTGACGATGACGCAATACAGGCGGCGTCCGAACGTCTGAAAAATTGCAAAAATGTTACAATTGTTAAGAAGTCTTACACAAATATTAAAAAAGTTCTTCAAAATCTGGGAATTGAAAAAATAACCGGCGGGGTGCTTTTTGACCTTGGAGCCTCTTATCACCAGCTGACTAAAGCTGAGCGCGGTTTTTCGTTTATGAAAGATGCGCCTCTGGATATGAGATTTGACACAAATTCCGATTTTACGGCGTATGATGTTGTGAATTTTTACCCCGAAGAAGATTTGGTCAGAATTTTTTCCGAATACGGTGAAGAACGCTTCTCCAAAAGGATTGCAAAGGCAATCACAGATGCCCGCAAAAAGAAAAAAATTGAAACAACTCTTGAATTATCCGATTTAATCATCAAATCCACGCCAAAGATTAAATCCGCCGTACACCCCGCAACACGTGTGTTTCAGGCAATCCGGATTGAAGTTAATCATGAGTTACAAAATGTTAAAAATACATTAAATGATGTGTTGGATTTATTGGAGTTTGGTGCTATAATAAGTGTAATAAGTTTTCACTCACTGGAAGACAGAATAGTGAAACACTTGTTCAAATACCACTCACAGCGCTGTCATTGCGATAAAAATCAGATGATTTGCAAATGTCCGCCTCCGGTATTGGAATTGGTGAACAAAAAACCGATAATGGCAAGCGCAGAGGAGATTAGAGAAAATCCGCCTTCGAGGAGTGCAAAGTTAAGAATCGCAAGGTGCATACGACAAAGTTTGTAGTTGGGGAAAGAAAAAGTTGAATACGGCAAGAGCACATAAATTAGATTATTCTTATCAGCTGGGGCAGGGGAGCTACGCAGAAGAAAACAGTACCTTATATACAGAAGTAACTGAAGAAGATTACAGCAAGTATGTCCAAAACCCTATAGAAGAAACACCGATTATAGAAGGTTATTTTTATAAAGAAAGCACGGTGAAAGATATGGCGATAAGAAAAGTTAATAAATCATTATGCGGGCTTTTGGTGATGGCTATTTTAACCACTTTTGTAAGCTATTATTTTGTTATGTGCAATGAATTAACCCTCAACACTCTTAACCGCCAGATTATTTCTCTGAACGATGAAAATACCGAATTGCAGAACAATCTGGACAGACTAAAATCCTTTAACAATGTTGATAATAAAATGATGCAGTATAACCTTTTACAAAAAGCCGAAAAGGTTATTGAAGTTCCTGCAGTAGTGCCTACGCAGACCGTTGATAAAACTAAAATTGCGTCTGCTCCTTTTAAGTGGGCTATCGGGTATTAATTAAATCTGAACTTCAATCCTATAATAGTAAGAACTTTTTTACCGTTTTGTCTTTCCATTGCAAATAAAAAACGCAGGAATTTTCCAATTAAAAACAGCGGTAAATTTGCATAGAGCTTAAGTCTATAACCTTTTTCGTAATCTTTCCACTCGGTCAAACGCAAATATTTAAAATATTCTTCTTTTGCAACCTGTTTAAAATTGGCATGCCAGGGTTTGTGCTTGCCTATATAGTGAATAATTCGAGCATCAGGAAGCATTTGTACAAATTCTTTTGAGCCTTCGTATAATGAAACCTGTACATTCCAGCATTTCGCAAGCCGGAGCATGCCGTCCCGGAGCACGCAGTTTATAACATCCTGATCATGAAGAACAATTTTGTCAGGATACTCTCTCATAAAGCTGAAGAATTTTTCCGTAATATCATCTTCCCGCCATTTTTTCAGATTTAAAACAAGTACACCTGAATTACAATAATGTTTTAGCCCTAATCTTTTCAAATGAATGTTTTCATCACAATCGATGACTCCAGCATAATATTTATCGGAAATATCGGTCTCAAACAATTCTGCCAGAGATGTTTTGACTATTATATCAACATCCAGATATAATAATTTGTCTAAATCAGGGCACAATTCGGGTAGCAAAAGTCTGTAATATGCCGCCGGCGTTATGTGATTTTTCTTGCCTTGCGGGAATTTTTTGTGCAAATTTTGGTCTATGGTCAAGAATTTTATGTTGAAATCGTATTTGTTTTTCAGATTAAGAATTTTGGTCTTATTTTCGTCCGTAATCCCGCCGTCGAGAACGTAAACAAAAATTTCGTCATCCGGTGATTTGTTCTCCAAAACTGACACCAGAGTAACCGCAAGATGCTGTGCATAATTATTATCTGATGAAAAACAAATATTTATTTTTGGCATTTTACCTCCCATAACGGTATTACGCCGAACAGTGCAAACCTTTTGGATTTTATGCTTTCCTGAACTGAGGCAAGCGTAAAGTCCGCAATAGTGAATTTTTTACTGACAGCCCAATAGGTTTTGTCCGGAATATTAATATTTTTAGACTTGATAAAATCGAGAATTTCGCGCTTGCTTTTTTCTTTATCAAGGCGTTTATTTTTGTCCATGGTTTTGACGGTTGATGAGGGATTTTGAAAATAATAGTAATAAGTCCCCGGAACCGTTACGAGTTTGTTTGAAGCATAAAGGGCTTTTATTGTAAAAGGCCCGTCCTCAAAATACATGCCTTCCGTGAATTTCAGACCTGAAAGAATTTCTTTTTTGTAAATTTTATTCCAGATACAGCCTTCTTTAAGCGCATTAGCGGCTTTGATTTTATTCTCGATTTTTTCGTAAATTTTTTCTTCCGTCAAATTCAGTCTTATTTTGTGTTTTTTGGGGCCTGTTCTTATAAAATCCGCCATGGCAATATCAGCGTCATATTTTTTCGCGGCATTGTATAATTTTTCGTAGTAATCCGCGTCAACCCAGTCGTCACTGTCAATAAACCCGATATATTCGCCTTGTGCTATATCCAGCCCGATGTTTCTTGCGGAAGATTGTCCGCCGTTTTTTTTATCTATTATTTTAATCCGTGAATCGGCAAAATTTTCAAGAAGCTTTCTTGAATTATCCGAAGAGCCGTCGTTTACGCAGATAATTTCAATATCTTTAAGCGTCTGGTTAACAAGGCTTTTTATACATTTTTCAATATATTTTTCAGAGTTATAAACAGGTATAACAACGCTTATTTTTGCCATAAATTCTCCTTAGAAAAATTATACCATACTAAAGTAGGAAATTTTATAAAAATCATTAAAGTTTTAATAAATTTTATCCGTATATAAAAATAAAGGCATGTATAGAAGGATAGTTTAATGAAGAAAGACGAAACAAAAAATGGTGTGTCCCTGTTTTCCCAATCAGAATATTTAATGGGAGAAGACCCGCTTGAAGAGATTTTTGCGCTTAATTTAGGCGATTTTATATCAGAACATTTGATATCCAAAGATCTGGCTGAAAAAATCAGCACAAGCAGCAAAGATAAACGTGAAGGGCTTAAAAATCAATTAAAAGAGCTTATTTCAATATATTCTTCCAAAAACACGCTTTGTGTATTGAGTTTTGACACAAATCAAGAACACGCGATATATTCGTCTATCGCAAAAACGGTTAAACAGATGTTGGAAGTTGACAGCTGCCGGATTTATATGCAAAAAGACAATCAAATGATGCTTGCCGGAGCCTCTGATGAGGATTTCGGAAAAGAGCTTGCCGTTGATTTTTCCGGAAAAGATTTTGTATACGAAAACGGCGAAACATATATTCCTATGCGTGCCGCATCACACATATACGGCGTAATCGTATTACACACAACAGATAAACAACCGTTAAACGAAGAATATTTGAATCTCGTGTTAAGTATTGCACGCCTTTTTGCAACATCAATTGAAATTCAGGCTCAGGTTGATGAAGTTAACAGAATAACAGAAGATGAAAATGCAAATATTTCTGACATGCAGCATTTAAGAGCGGAATTAACCGCATTAATCGGCGACCTTTGCGATTTTCAGCAGGATTTTGTAGAAGAACTTGCAAAAGCTGTTGACAAAAAAGGTCAGTATAAAGTTTCACATTCGCAAAATACCGCAAATCTTGCACGCGAAATCTGTCGTCAGTTAGGACTTAATGAAAAGACAACGGATCTTATATATTATGCGGCAAAATTACAAAATATCGGTAAAATCACGCTTCCTGAAAGAATTTTTGCGACAAACGGCAAACTTTCGCCTGATGAGTTGAAAAAAGTTCAGGAACACATAACAACAGGCGTAAACTTGCTTATGAACATAAACTTCCTGTCAGAAGTTGTACCTTACGTTACTTATCAGACGGAGCGATATGACGGTTCAGGCAAACCTGAAGGCTTAAAAGGCCAATCAATTCCGCTCGGCTCAAGAATTATAGCAGCAGCCGACGCATTCAGCGCCATGACCTCCGACAGACCTTACAGAAAGGCAATGGAAGTATCTAAAGCACTTGAAATTATGCAATCCGACAGCAAATGGGATCCCGTTGTTATTGAAGCATTGGCGCAGATTGTTAAATAACAATACTAAAGGCAACAACTTCCGCGATATTAACGTTAAGCCAATCGTATTTAAAACAGACATAGTCATTGCATTCGCAGTCATCATGATTGCAGGTGCAGTAATCCTCCAATCTGCATACGGTCACGTCCTTTAGCGCGATAATGCAGTCGTGGCAGTCGGCGCATTTACCTTTGAATTCGTGGATTGTGCCGTCAATTTTTAAATGATTTGTGAAAATCACAATATTTTCGGCAGCATTTTCTTTCATAATATTCTGGATAGCATCGCTTAAGTTTTTTGACATAATTTTTACCTCCAAAACGAAGTATAAAATATTGCGTCAAAATTTTAATTCCCCGCCGGCATAATTCTGTGCTAAA
>CALVER010000063.1 GCA_944326625.1 Candidatus Gastranaerophilales bacterium
CCGCCATGGCTTGAACAGCAGCCGCGGCGGTTTAAAAGGTCAAAATTTGTCATAACTGCCATACTTGCGCCGGCACAAAGAATTAAAACAAACATAATTATTAATACGTTTTTCATAAATTAATCCTCTAAAACTTCCACTAATCCCGTATCATGATTGAAATGACATTTTGCAATATAAACTTTATTGTTTTTAACGGCGTCGTTTATTATAACTGAATGCTTCATCAGGTAATCTTCAACCCATTTTGTGTGTTCCTGAGCAAAAAAGTTGTGGCAGGTTATGTCCTCTTTTTTGTCCAGAACAGGATAAACACATTTTAATATTGATGAAAAGTCACTCATAGGTTCCGGATAATGTTCTTTTGCATACTTCATAACTCCGCAGTCATCATGTCCCAGAAGGATTACAAGAGGCACCTGAAGTTTTTTAACCGCGTATTCAATACTTTCTATAACATTCGGTCCTGTTGTCATTCCTGCAACACGAATGACAAAAAGTTCGCCTATCCCGCAGTCAAAAATAATTTCCGGCACAACCCTTGAATCAGAACACGTTAAAACGCACGCATAAGGCTCTTGATGATATGCAAATTTTTTCAAGGTTTCAAGGCTCATGTTTTTTGCGGTCGGTGTGCCGTTTACAAAATTTTTGTTGCCTTGTAATAATTTATCCAGTTCGTTTTTTGCTTTGTCAAAAATCATAGGTCTATTTTATAATAGTTTCTCACATATTGCAACTTTGAAGTATATTGTGTATAATCAACAAAGATGGGAAGGGATATAGTATGGATTTTATATACGTTTTTAATAAAAAATTTGAAGGAATTAAGAATACAAAATTCTGGCAGTTTATTTGTAAACATCCGGAATTGTTTACAATAATCGGGTTATTGATTGCTTTTTATTACATATTTTTCAATGATATCGGAACTTATGCGCTTATGGATGTGGATGAAACAAGATATGTTTCAATGGCGCGAGATATGTTTCATTCAAAAGATTTTATGACGCTTTATTTGAACGGTGAATATTTTTTTGAAAAGCCGCCTTTATATTTTTGGGGTGAGTGTTTCTTTTTTGCATTGTTCGGCAAAATAAATGAATTCACTGCAAGATTTCCGGTTGCTTTATACGGAACTTTAACATGTTTTCTTGTTTATTTAACAGGGCGGAGAATTGTATCCAGAAAATTCGGGGTTTTATCAGCCTTAATCCTTGCGACAAGTTTGGAGTTTGTAATTCTTGCAAAATTTGCAATACTTGATATTGTTCTTGCAATGTGTACGGCATTTTCGGTGTGTTTCGGGCTTTTGACTTATTTTTGCAGCGAACGGAGTAAAAAGTATCTCTGGTGGCTGTTTTATATGTTTTCAGGTTTGGCTGTTATGGCAAAAGGAATTCCGGGGTTTGTTGTACCTTTTGGAACAATGTTTTTTACGGCAATTGCTACAAAACGTTTTAAAGAACTTTTCAAACCGATTTATTGGATTCCGGGTTTGATATTATTCTTGCTTGTTGTTGTTCCATGGCATGCTTTGATGTTTAAAATTCATGATCCGTTATTTTTTAAAGAATATATTATAAAGCATCATGTAGAAAGATTTTTCACATCGGATTATATAGGACGTGAGCAGCCGTTTTATTTCTTTGTTGTGACATTGTTATGGGGATTTTTCCCGTGGATTTTTTCATTTATTGCGGCAATTGTTGCAAAATTCAAGGCAATTAAAATATATGCTTACGAAACTTTGACTGATGAACAAAAGTTTCTTTATTTGAATGTGATAACTTTTTTGTGGGTAATGGTATTTTTCTCAATATCCAGCACAAAACTTATAACCTATCTGCTTCCGATATATGTTCCCGCAGCGTTTATTACGGGATATATCTGGAATCATTATGATGAATTTAAAAAACAGCTTGATATTTCATCGTATATCCTCGGAGGAATTGTTTTAATCGCATTTATTGCGGCGTTGTGCACGCCTTTATATCTGCCTTCGCAGCTTTATCAGGATATTTTGACCATAAAATGGTTTTGCATAGTTGTTTTATTTTTTGTAGGTATTTTGACTTTGTATTTTACAAGGAAAAACAAGCCTTATGCGATTTTTGCGGTTTTAGCGGGATTTATACTTTTTGTATCCGCATTTGCGACGGAAGAATTTTTTGAAGTGGATTATGCTTTCGGACAAAATGATTTGATAGAATTTGCAAAATATGCAAAAGAAAATAATTATGACATAGGCGCGGTAGATCTTGAGCGTAAATATTCGCTTGTGTATTACGGCGGCAAAAAGGTTGATTACAGAGAAGATAATGAAGCAAAAGATATGCTTAAAAATAAAAATGAAGTTGTCGTAATTTTGAAAAAAGATTTGGAAAGAGTAATGAACGGAGCCGATTATGAGATTTTAAAAACAGGCCGCCGATATCATTTAATAAAAGGCAAATAAATTCAGCGTAAATATTTCAGATACAGATAAATTGAACTCAATGTAAGCGAAATAAAAGTAACCAGAGCGCCGTATTTCATAAACCGCATAAAGGTTATGGGGTAATTTTTAGAGGCAGCGGTTTCGCTGACAATAACATTTGCCGCAGCGCCGATAATTGTAAGGTTTCCGCCAAGGCATGCTCCGAGTGACAATGCCCACCATAAAGGATGGTGTGCATGAATATGCGCCGCAAAAGGCAGTGTATGCTGAACTTCCGCAATTAAAGGCGCCATTGTCGCAGTATAAGGAATATTATCTACAATGCCTGATAAAATTCCTGAGCCCCAGAGAATTAACATTGTTGCGGCTGTTAAGCTTCCTTGCGTGAGCTCAATTAATTTATCCGCCAGATAACTTATGCCGCCGTTTGCTTCAAATCCGCCGATTATAATGAATAATCCGATAAAGAAAAATATTGTCATCCATTCGACGTTTTCATAAATTTCTTTTGGTTTTTCAAATATCAATAATACGGCAGCCCCGAAAAGTGCAAATACATACGCCGGAATTCCTGTTATATCGTGGGTTACAAACCCTAAAATTACAAGAAATAAAACAATCATTGAACGTATCATAAGCGGCTTATCGGTAATTGTTTTGGAATTATCAAGATTTGCAATATGCGCCATTTTTTCAGGCGTTGAAACAAGTTGTTTTCTGAACATAAATATAAGTATTCCGGTACATACCAGAAAAATTAAAGTCACAATATCCGTCAATTCATACAGAAAATCCATAAAACTCAAGCCTGCTTTGGCGCCTATTATAATATTCGGCGGGTCGCCGATAAGTGTTGCGGTTCCTCCGATGTTTGACGCGAGAACTTCCGTAATCAAAAACGGTACGGGGTCAATGTCAAGTTCTTTTGCGATTACAAAAGTCACCGGCATCATAAGTACAACAGTTGTAACATTATCCAAAAATGCTGATGCAACAGCCGTAAATGCGGCAAGTGTGAATAATACCCATTTCGGATGTCCCTTAGTTAATTTCAAAAGCTCCAGCGCCATCCATTTGAAAACTCCGCTTTTGCTTGCAATTTCCACTAAAATCATCATCCCGATAAGTAAAAATATTACGTCAAATGATATGTATTCGAAAACAGATTTTACATAAATTCCTGCAGCCTCGTTATAATGGGCATGAAACGGCAGCAACCCCAATAAAAGCGTTAAACCTGCACCGACTAAAGCCACAACGGATTTTTGAATTTTTTCCGTGGCTATAAAAATATAAGCAATTAAAAGAATTGCTCCTGAAATTATCATCCCGTGACTTGTTATAAAATTTTCTAACATTTTCACTCCTTAGGTTTTTATTATACCATAAGTCAGAATATTTTTAATTTTGAGAATAATTCTTAATTTTTGTAAAAGTTTAAGTAAAATCACTGGAAAAATTATAAAAAAAGAGTTATACCGAAAGTAGGGTTAATGTGCTTATATAAATTATTGTCATAATTTGCCCTCTAAATAGCGTATTGCAACAGAGGGAAAATGGTGTAAAATTATTTTAAGTAATGTTAAAATTACAAGTCAAGCTAACAAAAAAATGAAGCTCGGCGGTTTAGCATGAATAGTAGGTGGCTCAGTTTTGGAAAATAATAAGGTAGAAAATAATAAAAAACAGACTTCAAAACGGTCTTTAAGCTCAAATCCTCTTGCGGGTGCTGCAACCAATCCTATTGTAGATAAGATTGTTAAATCTGTTGTGCCCCAAAAAACTGAAAATACACCGAAAAAAATTACCAATCCGTTTTCCGAAAAGACAAACAGCATAGTTGCCAAAATTAATAATTTTAACACCTACAGAACAAATAACAGAATGTACTCGGGAGGCCTGACAAATCCTGTTACGACAAATGACAGGATAATTAATTATGCGGATTTACTGCAGGAGTTGGGTGAAAATTTTAAGGAGAGCAATTCGTTAAGTGAAGCGTTCAGTTCTATTAATACTACATTTAATGAAAAAATGGACTGCAATTTCACGGCATTTGGTGTTTTTCATGAAAAATCCAAATGCATTAATTTAAAACTCTATACAAAGCGTGGAGAAACCTATTCTTCAAAAATTTTATTGTCTGATGAAAACAACCCTGTCATAAGGTGTTTTAAGAATTCTATGCCTGTTTCGCAGGATGACATAAAATTTTTAAACATACCGTATATGCAGAATTCTTGCGCTTTAATTCTTCCGATGAGATCGGTTAATCAATCTATCGGGGTTTTGATTTTAGGTAAAGAGAGTTCCAACGTTAATGTGAATCTTTTGGAGCTTTTTGCGAATTATCTTGCCATGTTTATGCATAATGTGGAATTAATGGCAAGAACCAATAAATACGCCAATACGGATACGTTGACTTCACTTTATAACCACAGAGGATTTCAGGAAGTTTTATCATCAGAATTACAAAAAGCTGAAGATAACAAAACACATCTGTCAGTTGTAATGCTTGACGTAAACAACATTTCAAAAATTAACAGAGAACTCGGGCATGCAAAAGGTGACGAAGTTATTAAACTTGTTGCCGAAAAGGTTAAACAAAATATAAGACCCTCCGATAGCGCGGGCAGATACGGCGGGGACGAAATAGCAATTATAATGCCGAATACCGATACAAAAGAGGCAAAATATCTTGCTGAATATATTACGTATTGTCTTTCGTGCTGTTTTGTGGATGATGTTGGGCCTGTTAAGGTTGCCGTAGGGATTTCAACCTTCCCTGAATGCACAAAAGATCAGGAAAAACTTCTTATTCTGGCGGAACAGGCGATGTATATTTCGCAAGCCAAAGGTTATAAAGAAGGCATGTCAGCAATTATAAGTTCTCTGGACTTCAATTTCTGGGATGATGTTGCTCTGAATTCGTTTGCGGAAATTTTGACAAAACGTCATGCCCAAATCGGTATTAATTTTGAAGAAGAATTGCTGGATAAATTTAACAATGAGCAGATAAAATCACATAATCATCTTGTGGAAATGGCAACATCTTTAGCGGGAGCCATTGATGCAAAAGATCCTTATACAAAAGACCACTCTACGTCTGTTTCAAGGTATTCGGAAGCACTTGCGCGTGCCGTAAATCTTCCGGAAGAAGAAGTTGAGCGCATAAAACTCGGTGCGTTACTGCATGACGTCGGCAAAATCGGTATTCCTGAAAGTGTTCTCAAAAAACCGGACAAATTGCTTGACGATGAATGGGAAATTATGAAGCAGCACCCTGTAATAGGTGCGGAAAAAGTGTTAGAGCCGAATGAAGCTTTAAGAGATTTAATTCCGATTGTAAAATATCACCATGAACGTATTGACGGGAAAGGTTATCCGGAAAATCTTAAGGGCGATAAAATTCCGCTTGCCGCAAGGATTGTGTCAGTTGCAGACGCATACCATGCTTTGATAAGTGATAGACCCTATCGTAAAGGCATGCCTGTTGAAAAAGCATGCGAAATTTTGCGCATGGGTGCCGGAACCCAGTGGGATGCTGACTTGGTACGACATTTTATCTCTATTGCACCGTCCCTTTCAACCAGTGTGTAAGTGAAGTTACTAAGATACTAAGGCACTAAGAAGTAACTATAGGATTAGTAAATCCGATCTTCAGTTTATATGTCATCCTGAACTTTGCAAAGCGAGCCAAAATTTTTGTCATCCTGAACTTGTTTCAGGATCTTAAAAATTTTGTGTGAGCCTGCATCCGTCGGCGAAGCCGTTAGGTGTTTCAGGATCTAGCAGTCGGGACGATGTGAAAGCCCCTCCTCCCCCTTGAGGAACAAAGGGAGCCAACGAGGAACGAGTTGTGCGACCTGTTTCAGGAACGTAGTGAAGGTGGGAGGGCCAGGGTGCAGATCCCGCAACAAGTGCGGGATGATGAACCTTTTATTCCCTCCCCCCTTGAGGGGGAGGGTTAGGGTGGGGGGCTGAATTCAGAAATTCGGGTGAGGGTTAAAAAATCTGCAACAAAAGTAGTATTTTTTTGTAAATGTATTGACAAAAGTCTAAAAACAAATATAATGAAAGCATGATAGTAACGGAAGAGACTAATTTTAATACAAGAATGGCTGAAACCCTTGCCACGGCTAGTGTAAGCACTGGGGGGGGGTACCATTCTTTAAGCTATAAAAGGCTTTTCCGTATATTTAAAGTTTGTGTTTTTGCACCCCTGTTGCGGTTCGTTATTGCTATGAACAAACAATATATGACGAGTCTTGCTTGTCAATGCGAATTATTGATTTCACCTTTCGATAATCGTATTTTGAGCTGCAATAGGGCTGCAAAAACATAGCGAGGTTAAATATAATTAACCAAAAGAAGATAGTTGTTACAAAAAAAGAAAGGTAAAAGATTATGACAAAAAGATTCGGTTTTACTTTGGCAGAAGTATTAATCACATTAGGTATTATCGGCGTAGTAGCTGCCATGACTATTCCGACATTGATATCGAACACAAACGGAGCCCAATTTAAGACAGCTTACAAAAAAGCATTGTCAACATTGAATCAGGCAGTATTGATGAATATTGCAATGGAAGACACTGATTTTTCAACTTTGAACAAAGAAACTGTTTCAGGTACAGCTCCAAACATAACAGTAACATTAGGCGCTGAGAGTACTATGTCCAAACTATTGACATCAAGGCTACAATCTGCAACAACTATTGCATATGAGGATACAACTGATTTATCAGTTGGTGTTGGTAGCGATGGTAATACCAAGACAGGCGTAAGTTTATCTTATACAGTTAATTGTGTATCACCTTCTGGTGGTGATCCGACTCTTGTTGGTGGCGGGGCATTACCTGAAGGTAATGACGGTTGTACAGATGGCACATCTACAATTACAACAACAATGCCGCTTGCAATTGGTGAGTATATAGCTTACAGTTTTGCTGATGGCACTGCATTTTTATATCACAGAGATGCTTATGAATGTTCTGATTCAAATGCAATTGCAAACAAATGTTATGGTTTTATTGATGTAAACGGTGTGACTGGACCAAATTCAGTTATTAAATGTACAA
>CALVER010000064.1 GCA_944326625.1 Candidatus Gastranaerophilales bacterium
ATTATTAATCAATACTTTTATATGAAATCCAAAAACAGAATATAAATCCGTTAGTACATAGAAATTCTTAATGCATTGGTCAAAATAAGAGATATAAAAAATTGATAAGTCTGCTCATAAAATCATAACAGCAGCATTGCAGAGATTAAAACATCACGAAAATCCTAAAATAGCTAAAAAAGCAAATGAAATATTGGAAATTATTTGTATTGTTTTAAAAAGAACAGAAACAAGGCTTTTACCCTTGTTCCTGTTCTTTTTTTCCTGCAGTACGTTCATACAGTAACTCTTTAACGTACTTTTCAAGTTCTTCTCGCTTTTCGTCGTCAACTGTTTGTGCTTTGTTTGTATTTTTTATTTCCCCGATTGGTTTATCCCACAAGTAACGCATACAGAATCTTAATGCCAGCTTATCGCCTTTTAACGCATCAAATACAATTCTTTGAGCAAGAGCAATGAAAGCCTCTATATTTTCGTACTCACCGTCTTTATTTTTAATTTTTATTTTTTGCTTTAAAGTCTGAATAGCTGCATCTTCTATAGTTTGAGGTTTTTGGGGTCTTCCTTTGGGATTACCCGATTGCCCTGGTTTAAATTGTGTATGTTTGGGCGGTTTTTTGTAGCCGATTTCGTAATCTTTCTTTTTCATGCTCCCCCCAAAAAATTCAACTTGGGTTCAGCTTTTCGTCCGGTTAACTTTTCCCAACGATATATAATTGCATTACAATATTTTTCGTCCAGCTCAATTAACCTTGCCTTTCGTTTTGTTTTTTCACAAGCAATAAGGGTAGAGCCACTTCCTCCAAAACAGTCAAGTACAATACCTCCTGGAGAGGAGGCGTCAAGTAAAATATCACTTAAAAGCCCTACAGGTTTTACTGTCGGGTGGAGCTTAAACAGTTCTTGTGCTTGCTTGTTTTGAACATTCATTCCTTTAACTGACCAGACGTTAGTCCTGTATCTGCCGTTGTGCCCAAGCTGGATATTGTTGATGTGCGGATTTTTTCCATTTTTAAAAACACATACAAATTCGTGCTGGCTTCTATACAATGACCCCATTCCGCCTGTTGTTTTATCCCAAACGCAAATATTTTTTAGCTCATCGTACTGTTCACCTGCTGTCAAAAAGGTTTTTAACCCTCTCCAGTCGATAAAAATGTAATGTAAACTTCCGTCAGTTGAGCTTTCACGGAGGTTTTCCATAAACTTTTGCGTAAAATCCATAAACTCTGACTCAGTCATTTCCCCGGACGCCATTTTAAAATCAGTATGTTGAATTTTACCGTTACCACAGACATGCCCTTTGATTTTTACATTGTAAGGCGGGTCGGTTACAATTATTTCAGCTTTTTCAGTCATTAACAGACATTTGAATGAGTCTGGGTCCAATGTATCACCACAAAAAATTTTATGTTCCCCAAGTATCCACAAGTCGTTCTTTTTTACCTTTTGTGGTATTGAGTCTAAAAGAGAATAGACCTCTTTATCTTCATCTTGTTTGTTTTCATCACCAATTAATTCAATCGTAAGACTATCTATTTCAGGTATTTCAAATCCTGTATCTGTTATGTCAAAATCCAGCTCTAACAGTTCTTTAAATTCAATTTTTAAAATGTCGCTGTCCCACTGAGCATCTTCTGCTAATCTGTTATCGGCGATTCTATAGGCTTTTATTTGCTCAGGCGTGAGGTTTTCAAGCTGTATTGTCGGGATTTGAACTGCATTAAGCTTTTTCATTGCTTCATATCGAGCGTGACCTGCAACAATATTCTTTTCTTCGTCAACCAGAATTGGTGCGGTAAAGCCAAATTGCATGATACTGTTTTTAATCTTTTCAATTTGTTTTGCGTTGTGTACTCTAGGATTTTTGGAATAAGGCTTAATCATTCCAATTGCTAGCATCTCAACAGTTTTTCCTGAGATTTGAATGTCCTGTAAATTTTGATTTTCCATTATAAACTCCAAAAGAGGCTTAGCTACAACATAAAATTTCCTCTTTTTTTAATATAAAAAAAGCAATTTATACCCCCTGAAAAATATTAATAATATTTTTTAGAGCTCACAAAAAAATGCTTTATATTAAATCAACGGCTTTTTTACGACTTGACTTATCCTGCAACCAGAGCGATGAATAAAGCAAAAGGGATTTAAAATGAAGAAAAACGCTAAAAAATTAACAAATGAAGAATTAAAACAAAAGGCAAAAAGCTACGGATTAAATATTGAAAACCTGCATAGGGCTTACATTATAGAAAATATAAAATGGTACGAAAAATACAAAGCTTTTTCGACTCAAACACAAAAAAAGATTGAAAGATTTGTTGCTCAATACGAAAGAAAACAAAAGATAAAAATAGACAATAAAGAACCTGTTAAGTTTATCGCAGGAACAAAATACATAAGAGAATTTCAAGGCAAAAAATATGAAGTTACTGCTATATCAGACGGCTACTGTTATAACGGCAAAGTGTATAAAAGTCTATCAGCTATAGCAAATGAAATAACAGGTACTCGCTGGAACGGCAAAAGATTTTTTGGAGTTAAATAAAATTTATATATGTCCTTTTTTGACATACTTGTTTGTTAATTTATTAATATTAGGATTATAAAACAAATGAAATTTAAAAATATTGAAATTGTGACACCTACAGATGGAATCGATAGTTTGGGCTGTATCTATTGTGCTCATGAATCGAAGAATAACATTCTTGCCAGATACGAATATTTTTTTATAACACCTAACGGCAAACTCGCAGCTTACTTCAAAAGCCAAAAGCCATTTTCTGTGGAATATTTATCAAACAAAAACAAATATATTTTTGCGGTTTTTCACACTTTTGGCAATGGCAAAAAAGTTGATATTATTAGAGTTGAACGAGCAAACAAACATGTAATAGTTAACTCTTACGACGATATAGAATTGGGAGTGGAAGATGGAACTTTGGCAGTAAAAAATGACGACAAATGGGGATTTATCGACGAAGCAGGAAAAGAAATAATAAAGTGTCAGTATGAAAAATATTATAGCTTCAATTTAGGTTTGGCTGTTGTTTATAAGAACAACAAATGGGGGATAATTAACAAAAAAAATGAAACAGTTGTTCCTTTTGCGTACAAAAATATTAAATTATACAAGGATACGACTGATAAGAAGAAAAGCCATAAATATTTTGATGAATATCCATCAGGTGGTTTTTATCGAATAAAAAAAGACGACAAGTTCGGTTATGTTTCAGAACAAGGTGTAGTTTTAAAGCAGCCCGTCTATCAATGGGCAGATAGATATATAGGAAAATATTGTGTTGTTGAATATGATAAGCTAACTCAAGAAAAATGGGCGATTTTAGACAATAGAGCCAAATGCATTTTTAAAAGTTATTACCGGATTTTTAATCTTGGTAATGGAATGTTTCTTGTCTCTAATGACATGTATAATTATGCGTTAGTCAAAATTAAAGAAAATAGCGTTTTGGGATTATAAGTAAATAATTTTAACACTTCAACAAATCTTCTTTAAAAGACTTGATAAATAGGGGGGCAAGAGTGATAAATACAGCATGAAGAAAATCAGATGCGCTATATACACAAGAAAATCGTCAGAAGAAGGACTTGAACAAGACTTCAACTCTCTTGATGCCCAAAGGGAAGCTTGCGAAGCATATATAAAATCTCAAATACATGAAGGCTGGGTTCTTGTTGAAAAGCAATATAATGACGGTGGTTTCTCCGGCGGAAACTTGGAAAGACCCGCTTTTCAAGAACTTTTGTCTGATATTGAAAATGATGAAATTGATATTGTTGTCGTGTACAAAGTTGACAGATTGACTCGTTCACTTATGGATTTTTCGAAAATAATTGACATTTTTGACAAACATGAAACCTCGTTTGTCTCTATCACCCAACAATTCAACACTACGACCTCAATGGGAAGACTTACTCTAAATATATTGTTATCCTTTGCACAGTTTGAAAGAGAAGTTACTGGGGAAAGAATACGGGATAAATTCGCTGCATCACGTAAAAAAGGTATGTTTATGCATGGCATTGCAACCATCGGTTACATAAAAAAAGACGGTATTTTGTACGAGGACAAAGAACATTCATACAAAATTAAAACTATTTTTAAAAAATATATTGAGTTTAAAAGCGTTGCGAAATTGCAAAACTACCTTAATGAAAGCCAAATTTATACAAGAACAGGTAAAAGTTTTCGTAAAGGCAATTTACATAGAATCCTCAGAAACAAAGTGTATATAGGCAAGATTGAACATAAGAACGAAGTCTATGAAGGTCTGCACGATGGGATTATAGATGAAAAAATCTTCAACAAGGTTCAAAAGATTATGGATGAAAATTCTGTCAAAGCTAAAAACTCAATAGGCTCGAAGCATGTTTCACTTTTAGCCGGAAAAATATTTGATGACAAAGGCAATATTATGTCTCCTTCTCACAGCCGAAATCGCCACGGTGCTTGTTACAGATATTATATAAGCCAGGCAATTATTCAAAACAGAGCACATGAGGCAGGCACAATTTCAAAAATACCGGCAGGGGAGATTGAACAATTTGTCTGTGAAAATATAAAAGAACTTATTTTAAACAAAGAACAGATACAAAATTATATAAAAGACAAACCAATCAAAAAGCAAAATAACATTCTTAATTTTCTTGAGTTGTATACACCTGATGTTGTTTTTATTAGAACAGTTTTGAATAAAACAACCATATATCAAGATAAAATTAGAATTTTGATAGATAGAGATTTGTTGGTCCAAGCAATCGAAGCTGTTACGTATGGAGAATTATTAAACTTTAAAAGTACAGGTGACTACTTACTTGACTTTTCTTACGATGTAAAAATTTCCTCTGCCAATCAAAAGGGAACAAAAATTGTAATCGGTCACAATAAAGTTGAATACAATCTAACACTTATTCAAGCAATAACCAAAGGTTTTTATTATTTTAAGCTTCTGCAAAAAGGCAAAATGACAAAAGAACAAAAAAGCAGCAGCCACATAAAAAGACTTATGAAACTCAGACTGCTTCCGCCCGAAATTATCGAAGCCATACTGAATGGTACGCAAGACAGAACCTTGACAATAAAAGAGCTCTATACAATGGCAGTTGTATAATGCGTCCGCAACTGACATACAATATTGGTAATATACGAACAAAGAAAAGCCAAACATATGAATGATAATAATATTAAATATCAAAAATTAAGTGTAAAAATGATAAAAACAAAGTTAGTAAAATCATTAAAAGATGAATATTTAAAAGCAGGTTTGTATTATTGCTTAGAGACGTATGAAACAATTGAAGAAGCTGAAAGCTTTTTTCTGACTCCACTTAGCCCAAAAGAAACGGGGTTGCCAATGTGTATAAATTTGAGATGTATAGAAAACAAAGATGAACAACCTTTTTTGAGATTTCAAAATGATAGAAATGAAAGATTTAATTATAACTGGATAAAAATATATCTTGATGGCACATTGGACAATTATGAAAACAAAAATATCGTATTTTCGGATAAAGAAATAAAGTTGCTGAAAGACTGGATTACATTGAATAAAGACGCTATTACAAAACATTATTATCAAGAATATGATTCTTTGGCAGTGTGCCAAAGATTGAAAAAACTATAAGGAGTAAAAATTATGACAAAATCAAAAACTAAAAAAAGAATGTATTTTCATGGCGAGTGCGTAATCGCAGAGCTAAGTGCATTACCCAAGAACTTAAAATCAAGAAATGATAAAGACTCAATAATGATTGCAGAAAGTGAAACTATTGGTAACGAACACAGAATCAAAGTTAAAGAAGGCGTTGAGTTCTTTGAAGACAATAATGGCGTTTTGTATATGAAAAATACCGTGCCTACAGAAATTTATTGCCTGCACACAGAACGACACGATACAATTATCCTTCCTGAGGGTTTCTGGCAAATAGACAAAGCTGTTGAGTACGATTATTTGTCTGCCAAAGTTGTTAATGTAGCGGACTAAAAGGAGTTACTATGACAGATAATGATTCTAGGGAAATTAAAATAGCTATTTGCAAAAAGCTAATGGAAATATACTCTTGTGATTTTCATTACATATATGAAGAAGTTTTCGAACATTTATGCTCTGAAATTGTAGATGCACTGCAAAATACAGATCCGGAAGCTAAACTTAAAGAATTTGAGCAACTTGCAATTGAACAAAAGCAATTTGAACAAATTGAAGAAGATTTGTTAGAGCAGAATATTATAGAATATCGTAAATTTATTGACAATATAACACTTGAACCGAATAAATTATCTGATGATGCTATAATAGCTCTTTGTCATGAATTTTATAATGATTTTGTGAAACATCATGAAGATAAAGAGAAATTTCCGAACATGCCGGCTGTAGAAATTATTAAACTTGGTGATTATATAAATGTTCCATCTCGACACGATCAAACTATTGGATATCAAGGCGTTAGTTATTGGCTTCATGAGCAAATCCCCGATCCGCAGATAAGACTTATTCGGAGTCGTCTCCCGCTACAATCAGGTTCTTTTATTGACTATATAGGGAAAATTATAAATATAAATCTAAATACTTTCGGAGGAATTATACAACATTGCCACGATGCGTATAAGAATCTATGTTATGATAAATGCAAAATCTTAAAAATTGAAAATCCCTATCTTCAAAAGTTTTGGGATTGGTACACTAAAAGTTTAGATTTACTTGCGATGTATTATCTCAAAAAAGACAACACCTGTTATGTCATTAAAAAGCCTGATGAATTAAAAATTGATGCAGACAAAAAAGAAATATATTTCAGATACGGGCAAGAAGAATTTTATTATAAAAATAAAGTTAAACTTCCAGTCTGGCTTTATAAAACGAAAGCAGATGACTTAAAAACAGAAGATTTTTTGTTGCTTCAAAATGCTGATGCAAAGGCTGTATTTATTGAAAAATTCGGAATTGATCGTTTAGCAAAACTTGGAACGGTTATAGATTCTTATGAAAATTATCCGGATAATGAAATGTGGGCTAAATCAGAATATAAGATTATAGATATGCATAAAATTATTCCTGCAAGAGAAAGAATTGACCGTTGGAAAAATTCCAGAGGCAGAGCAAAACCATTTACTTATGCACCATTTTTATATATGAAAAACCAAACAACCGGTGTTTATCATTTAGAAGGAATCCACCCCCGCTGTAAAACCTTATACGATGCAATCAAAATGCGCTATAAAGGTTTGAAGATAAAAGATTTTGAGATTAAGGATATAAAATAAAAAACAAATTGCAATAACCTGCACCTCGAAATTTTAAAAAGAGACTTTTATACATAAAAGCCTCTTTTTTAGTCTTAAAGGTCTCTAAATTTGGTCTCTAAAACGAATCAAATAACCGCAAATGCCAAAACTATAGGGATAATTTTACATTAAAAAGTCCACCTCTCTTGTGAGGGTGGACTTAAATTCGGA
>CALVER010000065.1 GCA_944326625.1 Candidatus Gastranaerophilales bacterium
GACGAAGATACAGGAAAAACCATATATGACAGAAGCGGTAACGACATAATAGCAGAACGTTTAAGAAAATATTTAAGAGTATCTAAAATTTGTGAATCCGGTAAAGTATGCTACCCGGGTGCATCATATAATATAGCAGGTGATAAATTAACTGAGGCTAACAGTGTATTTAACGAGGGAAATGATACTTCACCTTCCTCAAATTTCTTTTTGCACGACGGTACCTTTGTTGCTCCGGGCTGGTATGAAGGAGGTTCGGCAAACGCTTCTTACTGGGGGACGATTTATGTGGTTTTACCGCTGGGAAAAGATAATATACTCGGAAAAACAAAATTTTATTTCAGGTACAATGCAAAAGGCCTTTTCCCAACAGGTGCTAAAGATGATCCAGCTTATAGGTTTGAAGACAGCTGTGATCCTTCCGACCATAAGACTACATCAGGACAGCACTGTACTGCGTGGGTGATTTATAATAAGAATATGGATTACCTGCACTGCCGTGACAAACTTTCATGGGAAGGCGCACATTCCTGCAAAGAGGCTGAATAGGGAATTAATTTTTGTAAATTTCCGCATACTGCGGGTTAACGGCGAGCCATTTGAAGGTTTGTTCTTCAGTTTCGGGAATATCTATTACAAATGTGCCGCCGTAACGTCCGCGGGAAAATACCAGATAACCTTCTTTTGCAAGGTTATGAAATGCTTTGCGGATTGTGTTCGGGCTTAAGTCCATTTGTTTGGACAATTCTGTTATAGACGGCAATTTCATTCCAACGGAATAATTTTCCGCAATCATTTTTTTGATATTGTGCTGGGTTTTTTCGTAATAATAAAACGCGGTGTCCTGTGCGGGGGCAAAAATTGATGTTTCGCGGCGCTGTTCAACCGTCATTTCGTTCGGCATTTTTATAACCGTTGTTCCGTAACGTCCCCTGCGCGCAAGCAAAATGCCTTCATTGATAAGTATTTTTAATGCGTCATGAATTGTCTTGATGCTTGCCTGTAATTCTTTTGCTAATTTATCGTGGGCAGGCATTTTGTCTCCGACCTTTAAATTTTGGGCAATGTATTTTTTTAAATCGTTTTCCACTTTTGTAACCAATGTCTCGTTTTTGTTTGCTTCATTTATGGAAAAATCAGTTTTATTTAAAATCCAGCCTGTTTCTTTGGAATTTTTAAACTTGTGGGTTAATATGCCTTTGGAACAGAGATTTTCAAGCGCAAGCCTTGTCGTATTAGGCGAACAGCCGATATTTTCGGCAATTATCCTTGATGAAGGCAGGCTTTTGCCTATATTGAAGTTATTGGATTTTATGTATTTTTTAATTTCTTCAATTGCGTTTTCGCGTTTTGAAGTGAGTTTTCGCATAGAAGGTGCTGTTGCAGCGGATTTTACAAGAGTGCCGATGCATTGTTTGGATTCGACATAACCGGAATCTTCAAGGTATCTGAGTGCGTTTTGGATTGTGCCGATGCTTACTCCGAGCATGTAGGCAAATTCGGCTTTTGAAGGCAAAAGGTTATTAATCTGAATTCTGCCTGAGGCCAAATCTTCCTTAATCCATTCCATAAGCCATTTTCCGATTGTAACTGCTTTGGACTCGGTTATGTTTTTTAAATCAGGATAATCTTTTGTGATATCGCTGATTTGGATTCTTTTTAAATCGTTTTTTTTGATAAAATTTTGCATACACACCACCGTTTTTTAATAATACACTATGTATAAAAAAACATCAAGATATTTTTTGCCGGTGTATTAAGATTGATTAAGAAATTTTCTGTTGTATGCAGATTTTGCAGAGCAAAGGAAAAATTTGTTATCAGCTGTTATAAGCCTTGAAGAATTCTTCAAGCAATTTTTGGCCCTGAAGCATTGTTTTGTAATCCACATATTCTTTTGCGGAGTGCATATTGCAGACGGTTGCAAGCCCGACAAGATAGGGGGCGAATTTTTCGCCTGACGCATTTGTTTGGTTTGCGTAAATATGAGTTTCCGCACCAGCGTGGAATGATGAAATTTCAGGGGTTATGCCTGTTTTTTTTGCAACGGCTTCGAACAAAAGCGGGATGTAATTGTCGTCAACTTTTTCAAATGCGGGCATGTGTTCTTCAAAAGTTATTTCAGCTTCCGCAATTCCGCGGTAATCTCTGTTGAATTCTTCAACGATAAATTTCATCAAATTTTTCAATTCTTCTTCTTTTTCGACGCTGGAACTTCTGATAGAATAAGTTGCTTCCCCGTGAGTATTGATAATATTTGTAACGTTAAGGTCGCCTGCTGAAATTCCGCCGATATTGCAGGAGGTTACAACTTTACCGTCTTCTGAGTGGAAAACGCCCTGCGGCAGGTCAGAAACCAAATCCGCAAGCAGTTTTGCAGCATTTTCTCTTGTCGCATCACCTATATCAATACCTGAATGACCGCCTTTGAACGCATTCAGTTCAAGTTTTGCATTGGTGTAGCTTGCGCCGGATGTCAAAAGTTGTCCGAGGCTGTCACTGTCAAGCACAAGCACATATTTGGATTTGATTTTTGAAAAATCAACGTGCTTAATCCCAGTCATGCCGGATTCTTCGTCACGTGTGAATACAACTTCAAGCCCGCCGTGCTTGTAATCCTTGTCATTTGCGAGTTTTTTTGCAAAATAAAGTGCGTTAGCAACGCCTGCTTTATCGTCAGCACCGAGGGTTCTGCCGTCAGCTTTAATCAAATCACCGTCAAGCATAATTTTTACGGCAGAATCATCGCCGATTACATCCAGATGCGCTGATAAAAGCAGCGGAATTTTTTTCTCGGCTGTCGGTTCAATATATATGTGAATATTTTTGTAGTCATCCAATTCACACGGGATATTGTTGGCTTTGCAGTAATCAACAATCCGGTTAATTACGTTTTCTTCGCCCAGCGAAGGTGACGGAATTTGCGCTAAATCGCAGAATAAATCAATTAATTCGTGTTCTTTTCTTAATGTTTGTATATCCATGAGGATGCCTTCTTTCTTTTTTTACTAATTTTTAGTTATATAATACCACACAAAATTACTTCTGTAAATATGCTAATTGATATCCACGACACTGACGCCGTCTCCGCCCTCTGAGTCTTCTCCGGGGCGGAATTTTGCAACGTATGGAGAAGTGGACAAAAAGTCGCGGACGGCTGATTTGAGGGCACCTGTGCCATGCCCGTGGATAATTGTAACGGGTGAAAGGTTTGCAAGACTTGCCTTATCAAGGTAAAATTCAAGGCTGTCAAGAGCGTCTTCCACTCTGTAACCTCTTAAATCAAGCGTGTTTGAGATGTTAAGCCGTTTTAATTCGAATTTTTCAAAGCTGCTCGGTGTATAAATTTTGACGGGTTCTTTGTAGTTTTCGTCAAGCACTGCAAGCTTTTCGGTTTTAATTTTGGTTTTTATATTGCCCATTTGAACAAAAACATTGCCATGCCTGTCGGGTTTGGAGAGCACTGTGACGGGCTGGTGAAGTTCTTTGAGCATGACTTTGTCATTGGGGTTAACTTTATCCCAATCAATTTCGAGGTATTTTTGTTTTTCGTCATGGTCTGAGATTTTGCCTCTAAAATCCTGTTCGAGTTTTGCAAGACGGGCGTAAGAACGGCGGGCGATTTTTTCGGATTTTTCGCGGCGGAGTTCGTCTAAAATATCCTTAATCTCCGCTTTTACGGTTAAAAGCTCGCGGTCAAACTTGTCTTTTATTGTTTTAATTGTCTTTTTCTTGTCTTTTTTAAGCGCGGAGAGGTTTTCTTCGTATTCCTGTTTAACGGAGAGGGAAGATTCTTTTAATTCTTCGGCTTCTTCAAGATTTTTGGACAACTGCATTTGAGTTTCCTGAAGTTTTTCAACCACAAGAATTGAGGGATCTTTTTGGGATACGAGAATATTTTTGGCTCTGTCGACAATTTCTTTGTCAAGCCCGAGGTTTGACGAAATTGCGATGGCGTTGCTCAGACCAGGAATTCCCAAAAGGAGTTTGTAGGTGGGTTTTAGTGAATCCGTATCAAATTCCACAGAGGCATTTTTAAAATACGGGTTAACGTATTCGAGTGATTTGAGCTCACCGTAATGGGTTGTGACGGTTGAAAATACATTTTTCCCGGCCAGATATTCAAGAATAACCTGAGCGAGAACAGCGCCTTCCACAGGATCTGTTCCCGCACAGATTTCATCAAGAAGGATAAAAGTTTCGTCGTTGGATTTGTTAACTATTTCAATAATATTTGTCATGTGGGATGAAAACGTTGAAAGGCTCTGCTGAATACTCTGGGCGTCGCCTATATCCGCAAAAATATTTTTGAAAGGATAGAGTTTGGCATTTGTCGCAGGCAGAAACATGCCGGCTTTTGCCATAATAAGGAAAAGTCCGATTGTCTTTAGCGTAACAGTTTTTCCTCCCGTGTTGGAGCCGGTTATGATAACCGATTTGTAATCGCGTCCGATTTCAAAGTCGTTTGCAACAACGTTTTCGACCGTTCCGATTAAAAGCGGATGCCGCATATTCTCAAAAATTACCTCTTTTTCGGAAAGAATTTCAGGTTCCGCTGCCTGAATTTTTACGGCATAACGGGCTTTTGCAAAGTGAAAATCAATCTGTGCAAGCAGTTTTTCGGAGGCTTTAAGCTCTGTAATCTGCATTTTTACAAGATTTGTAAGTTCAACGAGAATTTTTATCAATTCAGAATGGATTTTTGATTTAATTTCGCGGATTTTGTTATTAATCGGGACAATTTGTTCGGGTTCTATATAAAAAGTTTTGCTGGTTGCGGAAACGTCGTGGACAATCCCCGGGACTTTGCTTTTTGAAGATGCCATAACCTGAAAAACAATTCTGTCGTCGCGGGTTGTGTAGATATTTTCCTGCAGGTGCTTGGAAAAATCAGTAGACGTCATAAGCTCATTAACTTTTGTTTTGAGATTTTTTTCGGTTTCGTTCAAAGATGCAAAAAGCCCTTTAAGCTCCGGCGTTGCATCGTGTTTTATGTTCAATGTGTCGTCAAAGGTTGAAAAAATCTTTTCTTCAAGCTCCTTATCAACGATTAAATCCCTTGAAATTTTGTAAAGACAGGTGTCCGGAAGGGTGTTTTCCGTAAGAAATTTCTTAACAAGCCTTGATGTCCTGAAAGTTTTTGCAATGTCGTTGAGTTCTTCTTCGTTCAGATAGCTTGAAAACGAATTTTTTTCGATTTTTTCAATATTCGCAATAAATTCGACCGGAATATCAAGCGCCGTGTCCAGAATTCTTTTAGCCTCTTTTGTAAATTCCAGCTGTGATTTAATCTCATCCGCCGTATCAAAAATTTTCGCATTCAGACAAAGCTCCCTGCTTTGCGGAGTTTTTGCAAAATTTGACAACTTTTCAAGCACTTTGTCAAATTCCAATGCTTTAAGACTTTTCGATACAATATCCATAATATTATTAAAGCCCAAGCATAAATTATTTGCAATTGTTATTTTTTACTGCTAAAATAAATACATATAAGGGGGAGAAAAAATGGCAGCTGAAAGACAAAGAGTTAAAGAACAGGATAAAATTCAAAGAAGGCATAATTTTGACCCTGTTGAAAGCAATTTGACCGAAGAACAGGTGAAAATTGAAGCGTCAAGATGCTTGAATTGCAAAAACCCCAGATGCGTTCAGGGGTGTCCGGTCAATATTCAAATACCCGAATTTATTCATGCAATTAAGGAGGGAAATTTGGATAAAGCGGGTGAAATTATCCGTGAAACGAGCATGCTGCCGTCAGTATGCGGAAGAGTTTGTCCGCAGGAAAGACAATGTGAAGGCAACTGTATTCTCGGGATTAAGGGCGAAGCTGTTTCAATCGGTGCGCTTGAACGGTATGTGGGCGATAATACAAAAGCTGAAACCCCCGAAATTAAACCCTCAGGCAAAAAAGTTGCGATTGTAGGTTCCGGCTGTGCGGGGATTACGGCGGCTGCGGATTTAAGAAAAGCAGGGCATGAAGTTGTTGTTTTTGAAGCACTTCACGCACTCGGGGGCGTATTAAGATACGGAATTCCGCCTTTCAGACTTCCCAGAACGGTTCTTGACAGAGAAATTACAAACCTTAAAAACATGGGCGTTGAATTCAAAACAAATGTTGTTGTCGGAAAATCAATTACCTTGAAACAATTGAAAGAGGACGGATTTGACGCAATATTTATCTGTTCCGGCGCAGGATTACCGAAAATGCTCCATGTTCCGGGCGAAAACCTTAACGGAGTATTTTCCGCAAACGAATTTTTGACACGCGTAAACTTGATGCATGCAGGACAACCGGACAGCCCGACACCTTTAAAAGTCGGCAAAAAAGCTGCCGTGTTCGGCGGCGGTAATGTTGCGATGGATGCTGCAAGAACAGCCGTCAGAGTCGGGTTTGAAGAAGTTTACATAATTTACCGCAGAACTGAAAAGGAACTTCCCGCACGCCTTGAAGAAATCAGGCATGCAAAAGAAGAAGGCATAATTTTCAAATTCCTTTACGCACCCAAGGAGATTTTAGGTGAAGAAGGTTACGTAAAAGGCGTTGAGCTTGAGGTTATGGAGCTTGGCGAACCCGATGAAAGCGGACGCAGACGTCCTGTTTCAACCGGCAAAACAGAGGTTATGGAGCTTGATACCGTAATCGTCGCGCTCGGCACCGGCCCGAATCCGATTATCCAAAAGTCTGCCGAGGCGGAAGGGCTGGAAATTATTACCGACAAAAAAGGCTATATTACGGTTGACGGTGAAACAAGAGCTACAAATATTCCCACGGTTTACGCCGGAGGCGACGTGGCTCCTGTCGGTGAATCCAATGCAATTAACGCTATGGGAGCAGGCAAAAAAGCAGCTAAAGCGATAAATGAATTACTTAAATAAATTATTAATATTATTTATAGTGCTGAGTTTAACTCTGATGCCCTGTCTTGCGTTAGAGTTAGATACGTCCGTTGACGAGGAAATCAGGAAAAATTATAACCCGTCAAAGCTGGAATTGGAATCACTTCCGCCTTTGCCCGAGGTTAAGCCGACCTCTCAACCCGCTCAAAAACCGCCTCTCGAGGTGGTCGACATACCGGATGCAAAGCCAATCGGCAGCCTTCCTCCGCTTACACCCGCGGACAAAAAGCCCGTGATTTCCAAAATCGACAAATCTACGGCAATTAGAATTAAAAAAGGCACAAAATTTACCGTCAAATCCCAGCAGGCAGTGTCTGATGCCACCCGCGCTGGCTCCAGACTTTCGTTTGTTTCCCAAAGAGCCGTAACCCAAAGATACGTTACTATCCCGCAGGGAACCGTTTTCAAAGGCGAAGTACACGATTCTCACCTTCCGCAGTTGTCCGGAAACGGCGGGCTCATTGTAATCGGGATTGACAGCATGGTATATAAAGGTTCAACCGTCGGTATTCAGGCTAAAATTACAAAAGCTAACCATAAAAAA
>CALVER010000066.1 GCA_944326625.1 Candidatus Gastranaerophilales bacterium
AAAATTTAGAGATTCCGAACCGAGTTCGGAATGACAACTAACTGAATTACAGGAGGTTAAGCTACTGCCCCCCCCCCCTGGATGAAATGTAGTCATAGTGCGTATTTGCGCCCATTGTTTTTACCTCCGTTTATTGTGTACAGGTTTATTATATCAGTTTTTGTCGGATAAGGCAAGATTTTTAAAAAATATTTGAGTATGACAAAAAGTATTCACTGATGATGTTCAACAGCATAGGCAGAATCCAGACCATAATTGCCGCACCTAAAACAGGTTTGAACAAAAAGCTTAATTGGAAAACGTTTACCTGCGGTGCTGTTTTTGAAATTACCCCGAGGATTATATCCTGCCCTAATGTGGCAAGCAAAATCGGTGACGCTATTTGAAGTCCCATAAATAATACGTTTGATGACATGCTTATTAAATATTCCATATTAACAAGTTTGGCTAATGGAATGCTGGTCGCAAATATCGGAAATATTTCAAAACTTCTCATCAAAGCTCTTAATAGCCAATATACCCCGCCAAGGTTTATAAAAATTAATATCGCAAACAAAGCCATGATTTTGCTTAAAATAGATACCTGGCTTGATGTTGTAGGCTCCAAAACCATTGCGGATGAAAGCCCCATTTGCATATTTATCATATCCGCTCCGGCCTCAACTGCCATTAATATTAATTGTGCCATATATCCGATAAGTGCACCCACAACAATATTTAAAAATATTGACAGGACAAAAGAGTCCATCACCATAAGGCTCTCAGGTTTTACAAAAGGAGTTATTATAATGGTTAAAAGCAGGCATAATGCAAGTTTCACCATACCCGGAATTTCTTTTCTGTTAAAAACAGGCGCCAGTCTCATAAACCCTATCAGACGCGAAAATACCATAATCCCTGCCGCAAGCATGGTGTTCAGTGCCGGAAACATTTTCATTAATTCCGCAAGAATAGCATCCATTATTTACCGCCTTCCTTATCGGGTATAAAAGGCGGCTCAGGAATTTCTATTTCTTCCGGCGGAATATCCATTTCAAAATATTCAAATCCTTCTTCGGGTTTTATAGTGGTTTTTTTGTCAGTTATTTTTACATCAATAATTTTTTCACCGTCAGCAGTATTTATCAAAAGTTTGGTTTTGCCTTCTGATAACGGAGTGAGTATTATTATTTTTTTCTCGTTATCAATTGTATAAACGGGTTTTGCGTCAAGAATTTTATCATTTTCCACCGCAATTGATTTGACGATTGAGTTTGAAACTATCATATAATCCTCAAACGCAAGCGCCGGAAGCATAAAGTTTATAAATAAAATTGTCAATAAAATTTTTTTCATAATTATCTTCCGAGAATTGTGTTGGTTTCTACAAAGTCAGGCCGCGGCATAGGAGTTCTTGAACTCGGCAGGTAGCGCATTCTCTGCTGGTTATCAATAAACGGAACTTTGCCGGGGTTTTTCATGATTTCATCAATTTTAGAATTATCTTTAAATCTGTCATTCATTTCACCTGCAAAAGGTGTTGTGTATTTGTAATAGTCGGATGACAGAACATAGTTTTCATTTTTCGGAACAACGTTAAATGCCAGTGCCATGCCGTCCGTGAAAAGGTTTGTCAAAATTTTTATAAAGCCTACTCCGCCGACTATTATAACCAAAAATACCGCAAGAATTTTCGGCGCTGCCGCAATTGTTTGCTCTTGTACTTGTGTTACTGCCTGCAAAATACCTACCACCAGGCCGATACCTGCCGCAACAAGTACGCAGGGCATTGATATTGCCAGCATTACCATAAATCCTCTTGCTAAATATTCTATTAAAGGTTCCATAATTCTCCTTAATTGTAACTTGTAACAAGCCCCTGCACAATTAATGCCCAGCCGTCCACCGCAATAAATATCAACAGCTTAAACGGCAGTGATATAATCGTCGGCGACAGCATGAACATACCGAGTGCCAGAAGTATGTTTGCGACTACAAGGTCTAATACTATAAACGGTACAAATATTATAAATCCGATTTCAAAAGCTGTTTTTAATTCGCTTATAATAAATGCCGGAGCTACTTGCCAGATAGTAATTTCTTCCGGCGACTTGGGCGGTGTTTTTTGGGATAATTCAACAAAAAACGCCAGATCGGATTCACGTGTCTGTTTCATCATAAATTCTTTTAATGGTTTTGAGCCTTCGCTTATCGCCTCAATCATATTTTGATTTTTGTGGTACGGAACAGACCCGAGCTCATACATTTTGGAAAAAGTTGTCCCCATTGTATAAAATGTTAAAATCATTGCAAGCCCGATAATTACGATAGACGGCGGAACCTGCTGGGTGCCCAGCGCGGTTTTCAACATTGAAAATACAATGACAAATCTTAAAAAACTTGTCATACAGCAGAATACAAACGGTATAAGAGAAAATACCGTCATAACTATAAGCAGCTGTAAAACCGGGTTTATATCTTTTAAAACTGTATCCATTTCATATCCTTACATTTGATTGATTTTTTTGAGCATTTCTTTAATAACGGGCTTTTGCGGGAAATCAACAATTACCGGCAAATCTTCCGCATCCGGCTGTCTTTCAATCCGCTGAGGCTTTGAATTGTCGTCGAGTTTTGAAATTAAGTTTGTTTTGTCGACATCTGATGCTATTAAAAATCTTTCATTGCCTGCACGTACTACGTATAAATTTTTACGCGGGGCAAGGCTTATGCATTCTTCAATACCTAAAAATTGTGATTTGTTACCGGAATTTCCGTTTGCGAATTTTTTATACACAAAAAGCGCAAAGCAGATTAAACCGAGCATTGCCATTGTATAAACAGTAAAATTTGCTATATATCCTCCCATAAGTCATTCTCCCGTTAAATATCTTCATCATCAAGTTCAAAGTCGCTGTAATCAAATTCTTCATCCTGCTGATCAGCTGCCGGTGTTTCATCATCCGTGTTATCAGCTGCTGCAGTTTCATCATCCGGCATAACTTCGTTTTCGTTGCCAAATTCATCCGTACCGGCGGCAGGTGCTGCTCCGGGTTTTTGTTTTGCGGTTACTTCGGAAATTTTTACGCCGTAGCGGTCATTTACTATTACAAGTTCACCGCGTGCAATGATTTTATCCTCAACTTTTAAAGTGACTTTGTTGTCATATATTGATGTTAAGTCAACTACCATTCCGTCCTCAATTTTTTTAAGGTCTCCGAGAGTTATCTTGACGGGATCGAATTCAGCATTCATTTCAACTTCAATGCTGTCCCATAAATTGTTGGCTCCCATATTATTTCCTCCGTTATTATCATCTATCGGTGTTATTAAACCCAAATTCGGGTTCAGTTTTATTTCTTTTTCATAATCGTCTATGACAAGTGTCATTTTTTTTGTATTGCTGTTGTCAAAAATTACAATGTCTTCCGTGTCGAGAGTTTTTAAATCATACATTGAAAATTTTGTTGATCCGATTTTAATTTTCACGTCAAGCGTGCTTGTTTTAAAACTTGTGTTGTCGAATTTGTCGCCTTTTGACGTTATTGTGTCGGGTTTTAAAAGTGCGGCAGGCAAAGATACAATGAATTTCCCGAATCTGGGCTCATCAATATCTTTTATCAAAAAAGTTAAATGTATTACGTCAAAATCAGTTCTTCTAAGCTCATTCGGCGGAGGCGGAGACAGTAATTTTGATGTCATATTGAACATGTAATCATTAAAAGATGTTATTATTTTGGCTTCCAAATCTGTCATTCTGTTAAGGTTGAATGATCTGTTGGGTTTGCCCAGAACTCTGTCCAAAATTAACGAAATTGCTTTGTCTGAACTTCTGAAAAACATGTCGTATTGTTTATCAATTCGGATTTTTGTGACAAAGTAATAGTCCTTGTCCATAAGAACATTAATATTTTTACTTATACCGATTAATTCAAATTTGAAACCGGGCAAAAAGAATTCGTCACAAGACTTTTGTACCACCGGCGGAAAAGTGTTTTTATACCAGTCGTATTGCGCGTATAATTCTTTTGAAGCTATTGAATTTAATGTCTGAGTACTCATATCCTGCCCCATAAATACAATAGAATATTATTTTTTACTTCACATCAATCATTTAATGGATATTTGTTCAATGTCTACTTTAAAAAATGTTAAAATTTGTTACAAGTTTTTGCGGAGAACCTAAAGATTTATACATGAAATGTCGTATTCCAACATGTATACATAGGATTTTGTTACTAAGTTACGAAAGGAATTGAAACAAAATATGGGCTTGGCAGCATCACAAGCAAGATTATTAACAATCACAGCCAGAAAATCCGACTGTGAGTTTCAATCCATGCGCTATTCACACCAAAAAATAGCGTTATCACGTGATTTGGCAAATTTATCGGCAGAGTATCAAAATTCATTAGACCAGACTAAATTGGTATACGACTTCTACGGAACAGGCGACGAAACAATGCCGTTGAGCTACAGCTTAATGATGACACCGTCAGAATTGAACGGTTATTTGCCGACATTAGCAACGGATGCATCAGGTAAAGTCGTATTGAACAGTAAATATGCAGCGGCGGCAAGGGCAGCGGGTATTCCGCAGGAAGGTTTGGGATGCTTGCCGTCAACTGACGTAAGAAACAGATTTTTACAAGGTATGGCAGACAGCGGAGTTATAACTCAGAGCGCCGCAAATACCTATATGGGAATTCAATATGCTCAATCAATGGGTAACGGTACGACTGATTTGGTAACAACTAAAGTCGAACAAATGACACTTAAGGAAATGTTAGAATATTATGAATCCGGTGAATTTGATAACATACCTTATGCATATAGTAATGAGACTATGAAAGCAACTCTGGAAGCCGGCACTAACGTAAGGGAAGTTTCTTTCCGTTCGGAAGACGGCGGTGTTGGAGGCTTAACCGATGGTAATATAACTTTAGGCAATATATTAAATGGAAGCTATCAGATATTATGCAGTACAAACTATGAATCAAAAGATAACAGACGCGGTAATATGGATCAAATTGCCGCTAATATTGCAAATCTTGATATTTGGGAATGGATGTTTGCTGAATTTGAAGCATTATTAAATGTCGCAGGTGATCCGGGTATAGCTGAAGCATTTAATTATGCAAAATCTCAGACTGAAAGTTTATTAAGTGCTGACAATTTAGCAAAAGAATACAGCGGTAAAACTAAAGAAAATAAAGACGATGATGACTGGACCGGTGTTCTTAACTGTATGAACGATAAAAAAGGTAATCGTAATCAGGGCTTTGTATGGGACTGGTTCAGAAAAGAAGAAGGCAGTTATTCAACTTCTGATTATATCGGTATTGCGACTTATTATAATACAAAATCATCTAAAAATAACAGGGCAGATGGTGTATCAATAAGCGTAACGAATATTGCTTATGCATTTTTAACCTATTTTGCACAGGCAATGGAAGGCTTAAGCAGAAGTGATTACAAAGTTGATAATACCGTCGGAAACAGAACGGTTGAAAACAGTAACCTTATCGGTCTTGATGATCAGTCATTCTTGTTTGATGTTGTTGTTGATACAGGTGTAAATACTGATCAGGCATTAATTTCAGGTTTCTACGATGCTATTTTCAACCAGTTATGCTTGCGCGGCTGGACTGAAAACGACAAAGTTGACGATAATGATTATCTGCATGAAATGCTTAAAACAGGAAAATTCTTCCTTGCAACATGTTCTGATGACGGATATTATTATCAGGGCAATTATTCAACAAATACTTATGTAAGAGAAGTTACGGATGAAGAAGCCGTTGCCAAAGCTGAGGCAAAATATAATACGGAGAAACAAAAATTAAATCAAAAAGAAGAGATTCTGGATTTGAAAATGAAAAATCTGGATACGGAAATATCTTCACTAACAACCGAATACGATACGATTAAATCGGTAATTTCCAAAAATATTGAAAAATCCTTTAAACGATATGATGCATAAAAAATCCCTCAAGCTTGAGGGATTTTTTACATACCTGATACATCCGGAAGATCAATACTTTTTAAACGTTGTTCAATTCTCCTGTACCATTTTAAATGCTGTTTAAAAAGAATTTTGTATTCGCCCAAATCTCCGGTTGAAATTTCTTTCATCTGGTTATCACAAACTTCTTCCATTGATTTTTCAAGCACATGGGTGAATTCTTTTCTGTCTACATTCGGATCTGCAAGTTCAATCCTTTTCCCGAATTCAACAAGAACTTCCGGTCTGTTATCTCTCAAAAAGCAATAATCAATTGCTATAGGAATAAGGTTGATTTTTCCGTATTTTTTCACGGCGTTTTGCGCTATATATGCAAGTCCTGTTTGAAATTCAATCGGCCTGAAATGCGGTGGTCTTATTATGCCCTGCGGAAAAATAAACAAAATATTCCTTAAATCTTTTAATAATTCAATTGAATATTTTAATGCTTTCATTGCTGACTGCGGTGATTTTTTACATACGGAATAGGCGCCTCCGCGTCTTAAGAGCGGAAATCTGTTTAATTCTTCCACCATTAAACGAATTTCTTTATGGCAGATTCTGTGTGAAATATTGTATAAAACGATTCCGTCCCACCAGTTGCAGTGCGGTGCATAAATAATCGTCGGATATTTTTCGTCGCGGTTAAAATAATTTTCGGCATTTTTGTATCTGAATGCATAAAATCTGTTCTGAAGCATGTTAAAAAAGAACAAACTTGCAATTGTCAGCCAAAATTTATTCGTTTTGGCGGGCTTAAAAACTTCGTCTTTATTGCGTAATTTTGTTGGTGGTATGTCCGAATATAAATGTTCTTCCGCGGTTGTTTTCATAAAGTCATTGTACTCCGACCAAAATTAATGTAAAACACTTCAAGCTTAGTTTTTAAGAAAACTTTACCAAACATATATTACAGCGCTTTTTAAAATTTTGCAAGTTTTTGAAGTTTATACTATAATTCAGTTTATGGAAAAGCTTTCAAAAAGTCAGGAAGATTATCTGGAAGAAATATACGTTCAGGTCTTGGAAAGTGGTGTTGCAAAGGTTACGGATATTTCCAGAGCATTAAATGTAAAAAAAGCCTCTGTTACGTCTGCTTTAATCCAGCTTTCAGCAAAAGGTCTGATTAATTACGCACCATATAGTGCCGTTACTTTGACTCAATCGGGAGAAAAGCTTGCCAAAAAGATTTTATCAAAACATAAAGTATTAAACGAATTGTTTTCAGGAATTTTGAAACTTGACGACGCGGCGGAAATTGCGTGCGCGCTTGAACATTTGATTTCCGATAAAAATTTGGATAAAATTAATAAATTTGTTGCCAAATTTTCAAATAAATGATATGATTATAAAAAAGAAGGAGAAAAGCAATGGAAAACAAAGGATTTTTGCAAAACGGGGGGGGGCGTCTCCTCTAGGTACTGATAGTAAGGGTTT
>CALVER010000067.1 GCA_944326625.1 Candidatus Gastranaerophilales bacterium
TGAGCCTGTTAGACTGGATTTATAAAAAGAAATGCTATTTTTGCAAAAGTTCAAAAGAGTCTGTGCGCATGTGCTCCAAATGCTATGACAAGCTTATTCACCTTCCCGTAAAACCCAACAGAATTATAGACGGGGTGAATGTTTTCTGCGCGGGTAATTATTCAAATGAATTGCAAAAACTAATCCGCGGGCTTAAATACCATAAACAAAAGGACCTTGCCTATTTTCAGGCAAAATTTATGTATGAATTCTGGCAAAAATTGAATTATGAAGGAGATTTTCAGGTCGTACCGGTACCTTTGCACGAAAAACGCCGCAAGAAAAGAAAATACAACCATATGGAGCTTGTTGCCGTTGAATTTTGCAACCTCACAGGATATGAGCCGAATTTTAATCTTATAAAACGTATTAAAGACACAAAACCCCAATACCGCCTCTCAAAACGTGAACGTGCCGCAAATCTCCACGAAGCTTTTGAAGTGAATAAATCCGCATATATTGAAGGCAAAAAAGTTCTGATACTTGATGACATCTGCACAACAGGTTCAACTTTTGAAGAAATGATAAAAGAATTTAAGAAAAACGGGATTTGTGATATAATCTGTTTTGCGACAACAACACCGTTTTAATTATGATTATCAAAGAATATGCCAAATATTTACAAAAACATTACGACGACCTGATGAACGGCAAAACCACCGCAACAAAGCTATTGTGCGAATGGTTAAGAAAAATTATACACAAAATCCCCAAAACTCATGTCGAAAAAATTATTCACTGCGAAATTATGCTTGCCGAAAACAAATACGGCGACTTTTTGCTTGTCGGCAGATCCGAAAGCGGCCGAACTTTAATGAAAGCTTTGCATAATTTTGCCCTCAGTTATGAAAATTATATTATGAGTAAATGGCTTGAAGATAAAAAACCGCATCATTTTACCAATCATCCTGATAACAAAAACTAATTACCTCATTGGCGGATTTTATTTTAATTTTCTAATAATAAAATATTCTTGTAAGGAAGGGGATTTACAATGAATACTATTTATACGGCACCCGTTTGCAAGATGAAAGAATTTAATAACCTTTTTATAGAACTTACAGAAAAAAACTGCAACCAAAGATGCAAACACTGCTATATTGATTTTCCGTTAACAAAATCAGTAAAAGATTTTATTTCAATTGACACGATAAAAGAAGCTCTCAATGATACTACAAACGAAAATCTGGAATGCATCTACTTAACCGGTGCAGAACCCATGACGCATCCTGATTTTAATAATATTCTAAGACTATGCCTCAAACGCACAAATGTTTGTATTTTCACTAACGGCTCATTTATTAATGAAAAAAAGGCACGATTTTTAAAACGTGTTGAGGGCGAAAGCAATTTTGAAATCATTTTTAAGTTAAGCATTGACCACTATAACGAGGTCAAAAGTGATGATATCAGAGGCAGAGGAACATACAGACAAACTCTGTATGCCGTAAAAAGTCTTATCAAATACGGTTTTAACCCTATTCTATGCATAACAGATTACTACAACGAAGGCCGCGAAACTCTTATTGCAGAATTTAAAAAAGTTTGTGCAAAAATAGGTTTTGAGGCAAAAGACAATAACTTCAAAATAAATTTATGGCATGACAACAACAGCAAATTTGAATCCGAAGATACGAACTTTAACTGGCAGACACTTGACTGCGAATACGGAAGAATTTTGACGGCAAAAGGCATCTATACATGTCCTTTTCTGGCAAATGACCACAGAGGACGCTCAGGCAGCACATTCAAGGATTTTTCACGTAAAAATACTCTGGAAACAAATTACTGTCTGACTTGCATAAAAAATCAAGAAGAACTTTTCGGTATAAATTACAATCTTTTTAAGGAATAAATTTTATTTTTGGGCATAAAGCTTTAATTGGAATTTAATAATCAAAATTTTTCTGTCTTTTTCATACGGAATAATTTCAACAGAAGCCATATCCAAAAAATGCTCGTGTTTATATAATTCTTTCAAAAATCCCTCAAAATCCTTATACGTTCCTATCATCTCAATATCAAGTTTTGCAACATGGTATTTGTCGGGAACATTTTTGACAAAGTTATCATCTTTGGGATCATATTCATATTTTATAGAACGGGTTTTGATTGAATTACCGCGGATAAGCGCTAAAATTTCCGCAAATTCATTTGCAATAACGGATTCCGTATCCATACCCTGCTCAATAGGTTTATAAAAAGCCTTAACCGCATTTTGACTTTCAGCTTCCGCTTTTGCTGTTTTTTCCTTAAGATTTTTCAAAGTTCGTTCTTTATCAGCAAGAGAAGTAACAGCTGTTTTATATTCTTTAGAAATCTTAAAAATATCCGTAACAACCGGCACTGTGCGGCTTATAATATATCCGAACACTACAAGTGTAAGGACTAATATTAAAATTATTGATTTAAATTTTCTAAAATAAACTTCTATTTCTTGCATTTAAATTATCCTTATTAAGGGCCAATATCAACCGGCTCTAAATCGTTAACTTTTCTGGCTGCACCCGCGGCAGGCGATCCTGCCGGATTTGGGTTAGTACCGGCAGCAGGAGCTGCTTTAGCCTCTGTTTTAGGTTTTGCCGAAGGATTAAGATCACCTTCAGACATATTTGTAATTTCAAAATTATACATCACAGGGCCGTCCGGAATAACCGCATCATCTATAGAATCAGACAGCATTTCAAGCTTATGCAGACGCAGCTGGTTGTCAATTAAAGAATCCTTCATATTTTTAAAGAATATATATATATCCTCTACATCTTCAGAAATACCTTTAATATCAAATTTACCTTGATCCTTTGCATTAAAATATGTAATCCACAAGTCCTGAGGAACTGATTCACCAAGTGCGGAATAAGCCATAAGCTTGGCTCTGTTATTTTTCAAAACTTTTTCAATTTCTGTTTTAACGACAAAATTGCCTGATTCGGATGCCAATTCAGTCATTTGCTTAATTTCATCGTCAACTTTTTTAATCTGAGAATTAATCTCATTTAATTTTGTCTGATTTTTCTTCTGAATCACAGGAAGCGTCAGCATCGCGAATAATGACGGAACTATCAGGACACCTGCAATAACATAAGAAATATTTTTCAATACACTTTCAGTCAAGACAATTTCTTTATTGTTAAAATTAAAAGAAATAGACTCTTCACCGGCGGAAGATGATTCAGCAGCTTTGTTGCCTGAAAAATCAAGTTTTACAGGATAGCTGCAAACCTTTGATACAGCAATACCGACAGCTTCCAGAGAAATTTTCATAACCTGATCCGGCAAAATATTCAAACTAACGGAAAGAATTTCTCTTTTTCTAAAGCTGTTATTTTCGAGGAAATCAACAGTACCCTCAAACTGCATTTTAGAAACGAGGTGCTCTGCACTGACCAAATCAGTTTCCGAAACGACATAGAGATAATTTGTCGGGAAATTCATCAGAGCAATTTGCGCGGAAGTATTAATAACTTCATAAATTTCATCTAACTCATAAGTTTTTAAAGCTAACGGTTCTTCATAGTAATCAACAATATTTTTGCCGGATAAAGACACAAGACTGTAACCTGTGGAATTGACAATCATCAAATTCCACGGAGTGCCTTCCTCCATCTGAGTTTCAGTCAAGCCGGAAAACAAAAGAGCACGCAGGCTTGAAACAAGAGAAATTTCCACCCCGCTCAAAGTTGCACCCATTTCCGCGAGAATTTCTTTGATTTTATCAACAGCCGGCTTTTGCATTGCCGAATAAAAAATTGTTCTGGTGTCGGATGAAGTATTTGAACTGCCTTCAAACCAGCTAATAACAGGTTCACATCTTTTAAAAATATATGATTGTTCAACTTCTGATATAACCGCTTCGGTTACACCGTCATCATTAAGAAGCAAAGGCAAATCCACTTTGCCGAAGTGCACCATAGGCATATTAAGTACAATATTACACTTCGGATTAATATTAAGTTCTCTGAAAAGTTCTTCCAAAGCCGTTCTGAATTCTTCATAATTAGCTATTTCTCTCATGGAATCACTATATTCAAGAGGCTTATGCCCGTAGGTTTTTACTGCTTTTATAACAGGATCGACCTGAATTAATTCAAGTCCGACACCGGGTGTCACGGACAAATATACAATCTCTTTACTGCCGGCGCCTAACTGTGATAATAAATCATTTATAAATTTCTCTATCATAATTTCCGTTAATCTTGCACTTAATTCTTATTTTTATTATACAATATATTTTATAAACATCCCAAATTTAACATAAATTTACACTATATGTAGGAGAAAAACCTTAATGGATGGAATAACCGAAAAAATAAATAAGTTAAAAAGAGAGAAAAATGCCGTAATCCTTGCACACTGTTATCAAAATGCCGAAATAGATGAAGTAGCGGATTATGTGGGTGATTCTTTATATTTAAGTCAGATGGCTGCAAAAACAGATGCTGACATAATAGTTTTTGCGGGGGTATATTTTATGGCACAAACCGCAAAAATTCTCTCGCCTGATAAAAAAGTTTTATTACCGAGACTTGAATCCGGCTGTCTTATGGCAGATATGATTAATTTGCAGCAGTTGAGGGAATTCAAATCAAAATATCCCGGAATTCCTACTGTCTGCTATATAAATTCAACAGCGGAAGTCAAATCGGAATGCGACATCTGCTGCACAAGCTCAAACGCAATTAAAATTGTCGACAGCTTAAAAGCTGAAAAAGTCTTATTTTTGCCTGACACATATCTCGGCAAATGGGTAGAATCACAGCTCAATGGCGTTGAAGTTATCACCTATCCGGGATACTGCCCGACACACTTGAGAATAAAAGCCGAAGACGTCATCTCAATGCGCAAAAAATATCCTGAAGCAAAAATTTTAACCCATCCGGAATGCCACAAATCAGTCACGAAAATTTCCGATTACGTAGGCAGCACAACAGGTATTATGAAATACGCACAAGAAAGCAGCGCAAAACAATTCATAATTGCCACGGAAAAAGGTGTTTACGACAGACTCAAACGTGATCTTCACGAAAAAGAATTCATAATTATAAAAGACAATATCATCTGTCCGAATATGAAATGGCATACGCTGGATGATATTTATAACGCACTTTTACACGAGCAGCATGAAATTGATGTTGAAAAAGGTTTAGCCGAAAAAGCTCTCGGCTGCATTGACAGAATGCTAGAGGTATCTAAATAATGAACGAGATTATTTTCGGCAAAAATTCAGTTCTGGAAGCATTGATTTCGGGTGACAGAGAAATCAACAAAATTCTCATCTCCAAAAATCTTCACAGCGATGCGAAATTGAACAAAATCAAAGAACTCGCACAGAAAAACGGCGTTGTATATCAATTTGTCGCAAAAGAAAAATTTCAAGCTTATGCCGAATACAATCATCAAGGCGTAATCGCACAAATTTCGCCTATCCGATACACGGAACTTGACGACTTTTTGGATAAACCGCATACAAATGCCTCCTTAGTCATTTTGGACGGGGTCGAAGATCCGCACAACCTCGGCGCAATAATAAGAACCTGTGTTTGTGCCGGCGTTGCCGGAATTATTATCCCCTCAAGACGAAATGTTCTTGTAAATTCAATAGTCGAAAAAACAAGCGCCGGTGCAATTAATCACATTCCGATTATAAAAGTCAATAGCCTGGTTAACGCTGTCCAAAAATTAAAAAATCAGGACTGGTGGATAATTGCCACGGACGCATCCGCAAAAGATAATTATTACAACATAGATTATTGCAATATGAATTCCGCAATAATAATGGGCGCGGAGCACGCGGGAGTTTCAAAATCCCTTTTAAAACTTTCGGATTTTGTCGTGAAAATCCCGATGATGAACGACTTTAACTCTCTTAACGTATCCAATGCCCTCAGCGCAATAATCTTTGAAACTTTAAGACAAAAGTTAAATAATATTAAAAAATAAACTTATCTTAAAAAGATGTTGTAATATAAAATTACGGAGCAAAACATGAAGAAAGAGTTTGAAAAATTTGGCATACTTACCGATGATATTTCGGACGAAAATATAGATTTTCACAAAATTCAGGAAGAAGATGATGACGATAATGTTCTTGAATCAGTGGAGGATCCGAAGGTTCAGGAAAGCCTGTCATCCGTAAATGCAGATGACAGCGTAAGACTTTACCTGCAGCAAATCGGAAAAATCCCCCTTTTATCATCCGAACAAGAACTTGATTTGGCAAAAAAAATTAAAGACCAGCACGATGAATTTTCAAAAGATTTGCTTGTAAATGCCAACCTCAGACTGGTTGTAAGTATCGCAAAAAAATACATCGGCCGCGGACTTTCATTTCTTGATTTAATTCAGGAAGGCAATATGGGCTTAATGAAAGCTGCAGGGCGTTTTGATTATACAAAAGGCTACAAATTTTCGACCTATGCGACATGGTGGATTCAACAGTCAATCACGCGCGCAATTGCAGACAAGGCAAGGATTATACGACTTCCGATACACATGATAGAATCCTTAGGCAAAATTCGCCGCGCAACACTGGATTTGACAACAGAACTCGGACACACGCCCACAAAACAGGAAATCGCATACAGATTAGGCGTTCCCGTAAGCAAATTAACCTCAATTGTTAAAGCTGCACAATCCACAATAAGCATGGACACACCCGCAAGCTCCGACGAAGATTCGACAAAATTATCCGATTTTATTGTTGATGAAAGCACAATAACGCCTGACAGCAGGGTTTCACAGGAAAATTTGCTTGAAGATATCAGAAAAATTCTAAATCAGTTAAGTCAAAAAGAGCGCGACGTCTTAATTTTGCGCTACGGACTGGACAATAACGGAGCCAAAAAAACCCTTGATGAAATCGGCTCACAATACGGAGTTTCCAGAGAACGTATAAGACAAATCGAAAACCGCGCAATCGCCAAGCTTAAAAAACTTTGTAAAAACAAAAAGTTGACAGTTGGTTTGAAAAACTACTTCGGAGAGTAATTTATTTTTACATAAAAAGTGCCAAAGCGTGAGCGAGCAGAGGCTGAAGGGCTTTACGAATGCAAAGGCCGCAACGCCGTTTATTGCGAGCGAACAAGAGAGGCACGACAAGATATTGTGTCAACATTTGTATCGCTTTACATAAAAACTATTATCGGAAGTTATTTTTATTTATTTATTTTTTTATGCCTCCGGCGGGTGCTGCGCGCACGGCGGCAACTTTTGATGGCAAAAGTTGCACAAAACCACCGCACGCTCCGTTCACTAATAACTTGTACGCCTCAACATAAAGGCGTGTAAACTCGCTATACGTCATCCCGCACTTGTTGCGGGAT
>CALVER010000068.1 GCA_944326625.1 Candidatus Gastranaerophilales bacterium
TAAAGATTAAGATAAAGATTAAAATTAAAATAAACTTAAAAATAAAATTTATAAAATATTTAAACTTATTTACACCAATTCACACCAATTTACACTTGTCACAACCAAAACAAAATGATATAATTAAAATCGGGGAGACAACATGGCAGAATTTAACGTAGTTGAATTTTTAAAACAAGCGGTAGCAATAGGTGCATCCGACATACATTTGCACGTCGGGGAACATCCTGCAGTCCGCCGCGACGGCAAAATTATCAAGATCAACTTGCCGCCTTTGACTGATACGGATGTCATAAAGGCAAGTGTAGAGCTTGCACCCCTGCATTTGAAAGACAGTATTGAAAACATGCTTGACGTGGATTTTGCCTATGAGATTAAGGGCATTTCACGTTTCAGGGTAAACGTTTCAAGGCAGCTTGCAAAATACGCCGTGTCAATAAGAACTATTCCTTACACTATCAAAAAGCTTGGAGAACTCGGACTTCCCGATACAATAAACCATTTTACGGAGCTTGACAACGGGCTTGTACTTGTCACCGGCCCAACGGGTTCGGGAAAATCCACAACCCTTGCGTCCATGCTCGAACACATTAATACAACTTATCAAAAACACATAATTACTATCGAAGATCCTGTTGAATTCATTTTTAACAACAAAAAGTCGATAATTTCCCAGCGCCAATTGCTTGTGGACACTCCGTCTTATTCGGACGGGATAAAATACGCGCTGAGACAGGATCCTGATGTAATCTTCATCGGCGAAATCAGAGACAAAGATACGGTAAGCAACGCCTTAAAAGCTGCTGAGACAGGGCACCTTGTATTTGCGACAATTCATACCAATAACGCAATCCAGACAGTAAACAGGATTATTAATATGTTTACGCCGGCGGACAGACCCTTTGTAAGAAACCAGCTTGCGGAAATCCTCCGCGGAACTGTTTCTCAAAAACTCGTGCCGCTTGCAGGCGGAGTTGGCCGTCGTCCGGCTTGCGAAATCCTTGTCGTTACCTCTACTATCAAGGATTTTATTGAGAAAAACGAACTTGAACAGATTTACGACCTTGTTAAAAAAGGTTCGTTTAACAACATGATTACCCTTAATATGTCGCTTTACAGCATGCTTCAGCGGGGAGAGATTACGGAAGACGCCGCGCTTATCGCATCCAGCAACAAAAACGAGCTCAAGCAGATGATAAGAGGCGTATTCCACGGAACAGGCATGGACAAATAATGAATAATTTCGTAACTGACGCAATAAATTTGAAATCTTACAGCCTGTCGGAATCCGACAAGATTATTGTCATGTATTCAAAAGACAAAGGCTTGATAAAAGGGGTTGCAAAAGGGGTTAAAAAGCCGAAAAGCAAGCTTGGCGCAAGAATGGATTTACTTGTGGCAAACAAGCTTATGCTCTACAAGGGCAAATCCCTTGACAGAATTTGTCAGGCAGATGTTTTGAATACCTTCAACAAAACCCGCCGCGATATGGACAAGATTTTTTACTCGTTTTACATAACGGAGGTAGTGAGTAATTTCGGGGTGGAGGATGACCCGTGTTCAAGAGAGGTTTATGAGCTTTTGTATAAGGCTTTGGAAAAGATTTCGGAGGCTGAAAATAAGGTCGAAATCTTGATTGCGGTTATAAAATTCCAATTAAAAATGATGCAGATATCGGGATTCGGGATAGAATTTGAGACATGCCTCGGCTGCGGGTGTCATTTGGACGAAGAAAACATGTATTTTTCGGCGCAAATGGGCGGCGTTGTATGCGCTAAATGTAATCAGGCTTTGCATTTAAAAACACTTATGCATCACAAAATCCGCGATTTTTTAAACGCGCTTGTGCAATTTGATTTTGATTACAAATCGGATTTTGAAGAAAAGGCCACGGAAAAGGTTTGCACGGTTTGTTTTGAGCTTTTGAAGGAATACATAAATTTGCATTCCTCCAAAAAATTCAAATCAACGGGTGTTTTGCAGGAAGTATAAGCATATACTGTTTTGGCAGGGCATACCTGTCCATGTAAAGTAAATAAGGGAATAGGGGAATAAGTTGTATCATAGATTAATCTGAGCGGGACGACATGTAGGGATGTCCGGCATCCAGTATGTTGTCCTGCCTTTGGCAGTGCGGGATTTTTCCAAAACTGCTTTTTATATAACACTTATTGACTTATTCCCTTATTCACTTATTCACCTTTAGTAGACCGGGCATACCTACCAGGCACAAAAAAATTTATACCGGAATTATTAATTAAACATTAAAAAAATCTGATTTTTTTAAAATAAACGTTAAAATGATTATATAAATGAGTAAATAAGGTAATAAGTGAATAAGGGAATAAGTGTTATATAAAATGAAAATTGGAAAAATTCCAGCACAATATACAACTTATTCCCCTATCAGATGAAAAGGAGCAATAATGGTTGATATAAACAAATTTACGAATTATTCGCAGGAGCTTTTGTCAAGTGCAAACGCGCTCGTAAATTCCGGCAAAAACACTGAAATGCAGCCGGAGCACATTATGCTTGCGATGATAAAAGACAACGGGATAATCAAGGATTATCTGACGGAATTGAAACTTTTGACGCAATCCTTTATTGACCGTGTGGTTGCGGCAGTCAAATCGTTCCCGACCATATCGGGTCTGCAGAATTCCCAGCAGTTGTTTTTATCGCAGGAAACCAACAGACTTCTTGATTTGTCAGGCGATATTGCTGATGAATTAAAGGACGAATTTATCAGTGTTGAAGATATTTTGCTTGCTATGACAAGATTGGATAATTCAAATATCCAAAAACTTTTGAACGATTTCAGGGTAAATCCCAACACTGTTTTGAACGCAATGAAAAAGATTAGAGGTAATAAAAAAGTGGATAATAAAAACGCTGAAGAAAACATGAAAGCGCTGGAAAAATACTCAACGGATTTGACGGCGCTTGCAAGAAAAGGTAAATTAGACCCTGTAATCGGTCGTGACGAAGAAGTCAGACGGATTATACAGGTTTTGAACAGACGTACCAAAAATAACCCTGTGCTTATCGGTGAACCCGGTGTCGGAAAAACCGCAATTGTGGAAGGTCTTGCACAGCGTATTGTAAGAGGCGATGTGCCGGAAAGCTTGAAAGAGGTTAAATTAATCTCCCTTGACATGGGCGCACTTGTAGCAGGTGCAAAATACAGAGGCGAATTTGAAGAACGTCTGAAAGCTGTTTTGAAAGAAGTTGAAGAGTCAAACGGCGAGATTGTTATGTTTATTGATGAACTTCATACGGTTGTCGGCGCAGGCGCAACCGAAGGCTCTATGGATGCAGGAAACCTCTTAAAGCCGATGCTGGCGCGCGGCGTTTTGAGAACTATCGGCGCAACAACGATTAACGAATACAGAAAATACATTGAAAAAGACCCCGCACTGGAACGTCGTTTCCAGCCGGTTATGGTGAATGAGCCGAGCGTTGAAGATACTATAAGTATTTTGCGTGGTTTGAAAGAAAAATATGAAGTTCACCACGGGGTCAGAATTCTTGACAGCGCATTGATTGCTGCCGCAAAGCTTTCCGACCGATATATTACGGACAGATTTTTGCCTGATAAAGCTATTGACCTTATTGATGAGGCGGCATCTTCTCTGCGTATTGAAATTGATTCAATGCCCGAGGAAATTGATTCCATGATGCGTCAGAAAATTCAGTTTGAGATTGAACGCGAAGCCCTGAAAAAAGAGGACAGCGATGAAGCAAAAGCTAAAGTCGATGATTTGACAAAACAGATTAATGAACTTGAAGAAAAAATTAATAAAATGAAAGTTCAGTGGGAGCAGGAAAAATCCTCAATAATCGGTGAAGCCGCAATTAAGGATGAAATCGACAAGGTTAAAAAACAAATTGAAGAAGCTGAACGCAATACTGATTTGCAGCTCGCGGCTGAGCTTAAATACGGCAGACTTCTTGAGCTGGAAAAACAGCTTAAGGCCTGCGAAAACCGCGACAAAAAAGATAATCAGCTTTTAAAAGAACAGATTGACGAAGGCGATATTGCGGAAGTTGTCAGCAAATGGACGGGAATTCCCGTTACAAAGCTTGTTGAAAGCGAAATGCAGAAACTGATTAATATGGAAGAAATTCTTCATAAACGTTTAATCGGTCAGGATGAAGCCGTAACAACGGTTTCCGACGCAATCCGTCGTGCCCGCTCCGGCTTAAAAGACCCGAAAAGACCTATCGGAACATTCTTGTTCTTAGGTCCGACAGGTGTTGGTAAAACAGAATTGGCAAAAGCGCTTGCGGAATTTATGTTCAATGATGAAGATGCGCTTATACGTATTGATATGTCCGAATATATGGAAAAACATAATGTCGCAAGGCTTGTCGGCGCACCTCCGGGATATGTCGGCTATGAAGAAGGCGGACAGCTTACCGAAGCCGTCAGAAGAAAACCGTATTCCGTTGTGCTTTTTGACGAAATTGAAAAAGCACATCCGGATGTGTTCAATATTATGCTTCAAATCTTTGATGACGGGCGTTTGACGGATTCCAAAGGCCGTGTTGTTGATTTCAAAAATACTTTGATAATTATGACAAGCAACCTCGGAAGCGACATTATCCTTGAAAAAACGCTTGATTCAATGCTTAATCAGACGGATTTTGACAAAACAAAAGAGGAAGTCCTCGCGCTTTTGAGAACAAAATTCAAGCCTGAATTTTTGAACAGAATTGATGAGATAATTTTCTTCAAAGCCTTGACATTACAGCAATTGAGTTCAATCGTGGATATTCAGACGGATTACTTGAGAAAACTTCTTGCAGATCAGGAAATCGAACTTGATATCACGGAAGAAGCCAAAGAATTTCTCGCAACCCGCGGTTTCAATCCTGTCTACGGCGCAAGACCGCTGAAAAGGGTTATAAGACAAATGGTCGAAAATCCGTTATCCAAACAAATTCTTGAACAGAAATTCAAACGCGGCGATAAAATTATTATCGACGTTGATAACGACGAAATCCGGTTTATAAAAGAGGAATAAGCCCCTCTCTTGAAAGATAAGTGAATAAGGAAATAAGTAAATAGGGGAATAAGTGTTATATAAAAATGGATATTAGTAAAAATCCGCTTAGATTAATTCATGATACAACTTATTCCCTTATTACCTTATTCACCTATTCCTTTATGTAAAACTTTTATAAAAATATTTTAAAAAGATTTTTTTAATGCTAAAATATTTTTTATAGAGGAGAAAATTTTATGTGCGGAATAGTAGGATATGTGGGCTTTAGATCTGTCGCGGATATATTACTTGACGGATTGGAGCAGCTTGAATACAGAGGATATGATTCATCAGGCATTGCAGTCAAATGCGACAATGATATAAAAGTTTATAAAGCGGTGGGCAAACTTAAGAATTTGCGTGAAGAATTAAAGTCACACGTCAAAGAGTTTGAAAAGTCCACAATGGGCATCGGCCATATCCGCTGGGCAACCCACGGTGCGCCGACGGTTTTGAACGCACACCCGCACACCTGCACACACGGTAATCTCGTGCTCGTTCATAACGGGATTATAGAAAATTATAAGGAACTCAGGGCAGAGCTTGAAAAAGAAGGCTGCGTGTTTAAATCCCAGACAGATACCGAGGTTGCGGCTCATTTTATTGCCAAAAAATACGACGAAACCCATGACCTGACGGAAGCCGTAAGACTTGCTTCAAAAGAAATTGAAGGCGCTTATGCACTTTGCGTTATGCACAATGATTACAAAGACACAATTGTTGCAACAAAGCGCAATGCTCCGCTTCTGGTAGGTATCGGCGAAGGTGAATACTTAATCGCATCTGATGTGCCCGCGATTATTAAATACACCAAAAAAGCAATGTATTTATCCGAAAATCAGATAGTGACAGTCACTCCGGATTCCATGAAATTGATTGACAAAGAAGGTAATGAAGTTCAGCCCAAAATTGAACTTTTGCCGTGGGAACCCGTTGCATTGAGCAAAATGGGCTACAAACACTTTATGCTCAAGGAAATTCATGAGCAGCCCGATGTAATCCGTAATATTCTTGTCGGAAAACTTCATACGGCAGCAGAACCGGTAATCCTTGACGAGGTTAAGCTTACCAAGGACACGTTGAAAAAATTAACACGAATTCAGATTATAGCGTGCGGAACGTCATTGCACGCCGCAATGGTCGGAAAGTATTTACTGGAAACGTTTTGCGGAATTGCGGTAGATGTTGAGGCATCCAGCGAATACATCTACAGACGCACCGTAACCGATGAACATACGCTTGTTATCGGGGTTTCCCAGTCAGGCGAAACTGCTGATACCCTGACCGCAATTAAGCAGGCAAAAGCGCGCGGGTCGCATATTTTGATTATCACGAACCGTCCGGATTCTTCCATGGCACGCGAGGCGGACAGTTTGCTTTCCGTAAACGCAGGTATTGAGGTTTCCGTTGCCGCCACAAAATCTTATATTGCGCAATTGATGGCGTTTTATCTTTTGTCTTTGTATATGGCGGAAATCAAAGACAGCACTGATAAATCAATTATTCAATCTATTAAAAACGAATTGATGATTTTGCCGCAAAAGATTGAACAGGTGCTTGCAAATACCGACGAAATTCAAAAATGTGCGCGAAAATATTCAAACACAAAAGATTTTATTTATATAGCCCGCGGAATTAATCTTCCGACAGCATTAGAGGGCGCTTTGAAGCTTAAGGAAATAAGCTACATCAATGCAACGGGTTATGCGGCAGGTGAATTGAAGCACGGGCCGATTGCAATGCTCGATGACACAATGCCGGTTTTATCTATCTTGATGAAAGGAATTGTTTATGATAAACTTTTGTCAAACAGTGAAGAAGCAAAAGCCCGCAACGCGAGAATGATTGCTCTCACAAATTCAAATGATCCGAAGTTAGAGGATTTGTTTGAATGTATAATAAGGGTTCCCGAGGTTCAGGAATTCCTGTCTCCGATAATTGCCGTGATTCCGCTGCAATTAATCGCATACTATATAGCGGAATTCTTAGGTAAAGACGTTGACCAGCCGCGAAATCTCGCTAAATCCGTCACCGTTGAATAGTACATTGATAATTGAAGACGATAAGTCGTTAGGTCGTTAAGACGTTAAGTCCTTTACCTTTACTATGAGCTATTTTGGTAATATCTCGCTAAGACTGATTAATGAAACGCACTTAACGTCCTATCGTCTTAATAACTTAACGACTTAAAAAAATGCCGATATAGCTCAGTTGGTAGAGCAACGCATTCGTAATGCGTAGGTCAAGGGTTCGAATCCCTTTATCGGCT
>CALVER010000069.1 GCA_944326625.1 Candidatus Gastranaerophilales bacterium
ATACGTTTTACGCTGAAAACATCCGGCAGCGCCTGCAGACAATTGATTACTTTTTTCAATGTCTCAATATTATCAAGTTCCAGCCCGATTTCAATTATCCCGATATTGTTGCGGGATTTGACGTTTGCATTGATGATGTTTGTATTGTTGTCCGATACCGCCGCGATAATGTCTTTCAGCATCCCTAATTTATCGGCTGTTTCAATGCGGATTGTGGTTGTGTAAGTCTTGTTTGTATTCGTTCCTGCCCATTGAATATCCATTAAGCGTTCGGGTTCAATGTATTCAAGGGTTTTGCAGTCAATTCTGTGAACCGTAACGCCTTTGGAGCGGGTTACGACGCCCACAATGGGTTCTCCCGGAATAGGCGAGCAGCAGCGCGCGAACGAATACATCAGGCCTTCAAGTCCGATAATATCTTTTTCCGATTTTTTACGGGCTGAGGTGTGGAATTTATCCTCTATGGTTTTTTCTTTGGGTTTTTGAAGTTTATTAACTATTTTGTTTAAGGTGGTTTCGCCGTACCCGAGCGCCGCAAACAAATCTTCCGCTGACAAATAGTTCATCTGCTTCGCGATTTTGTCAAACTCGCCCTGCTTCAGGTATTCGTCAAAAGCGGCTTTTGTAAGTTCGTGTTCCAGATGAGATTTGCCGAGTTCAATGTGTTCTTCGCGGTTATTCTTTTTGAACCACTGTTTAATCTTTGATGACGCCTGTTTTGTTACGACAAAATTAAGCCAGTCAAGCCGCGGTGCAGGGGTTTTTGAGGTTAAAATTTCAACAATATCGCCGTTTACGATTTTTGTATCAAGCGGCGTAATCCTTCCGTTAATTTTTGCGCCTATTGTCCTGTGTCCGACGTCGCTGTGGATACGGTAAGCAAAGTCAACGGGTGTTGCGTCTTTCGGCAGATCAAGTACGTCTCCGCCCGGTGTGAACGCAAATACCTGATCCGAAAACAGGTCAAGTTTAACCGAATTTACGTAATCCTTGGCGTTTTTCATTTCTTTGTCGTATTCAACGAGTTTTCTCATCCATGAAAATTGCAGGTCTGATGCGTGGTTTGCCTTTTCGGAACCTTTTTCTTTATATCTCCAGTGCGCGGCAACACCGTATTCGGCGATTTCGTGCATTTCCCAAGTTCTTATTTGAACTTCCAGAGGCTTTGATCTGGGACCTATAACTGATGTGTGAAGTGACTGGTAAAGATTCCCTTTGGGCATTGCTATGTAGTCCTTGAAACGCCCCGGAATGGGCTTGAATTGCGAGTGAATAAGCCCTAAAACTTCGTAGCATTCTTTTTCTGTGTCAACGATTACGCGGACTGCCGTTATGTCGTAAAGGTCGTGGAATGCGATGTTCTGGCGTTTCATTTTGCAGTAAATACTGTAATAGTGCTTTGCTCGGCCGGTAATTTGTGCGTTAATTCCGGCTGCTTTTACGTCCTTGGAAATTTTATCTATCAAAAGCTGTACGGTTTGTTCGCGTTCGGCTTTTTTCTGAGAAACAAGCTGGGCAATTTCAAAATATTTGTCGGGTTCAAGGTATCTTAAGGACAAATCTTCAAGTTCGGCTTTGATTTTCCCCATACCTAAGCGGTTTGCGAGCGGAGCAAATATATCAAGGGTTTCCTGTGCAATTTTTTTCTGCTTATTGACCGCCATAAAATTCAATGTACGCATATTGTGAAGCCGGTCAGCAAGTTTCAGGAAAATTATCCTTATGTCATTTGCCATGGCGATAAATAAGCGTCTGAAATTTTCAGCCTGACGTTCTTCTTTTGATTTGAATTTTAATTTGCTAAGTTTTGTAACTCCCTGAACAAGGGTTAAGACATCGTCGCCGAAAAGCTGTTTAATTTCTTCGGGCTGAGTGTCGGTGTCTTCCAGAATGTCATGCAGAAATGCCGCAATCAGGGTGTGTGTATCGACTTTTAAATCTACGAGAATTTTCGCGACTTCAACGGGATGGATTATATAGGGCTCTTCCGAAATCCTGTATTGCCCTTCGTGAAGCCTTTTCGCATAATGGTAAGCTTTTTCAACCAGTGCAATATCTTCGTCGCTTCTGTTTTGCTCAATTAGTTTTTGTTTAATTTCCCTGAAAAGTTCTACATCAGACATGGTATAATAATGATACAAATTTTTTTAAATTTTTTCAAGTAAAATCGAAGAATATCATTCAGAAAGATTAACATGAGACAGACAAAAGACGGAATTTTATTGAATTTGAGGATTTCACCGAACGCTTCCAAAAATGAAATTACGGTTTCATCTGACGGTATAAAGGTTAAGATTACGGCGCAGCCCGTTGACGGCAAGGCAAATAAGGCTTTGGTCGAATTTTTGTCAAAAGAGCTGAAAATTCCGAAAACTTCCATTGATGTGGTTAAAGGGCATACTAATAAAGAAAAAACTCTTTTGTTAAGGGTTTTTGACGAAGAAAAGATTAAGTTTCTTAAAGAAAAATTTTCCAATTAGCAAAAAAATTTTTTAGAAATGTTAAAGTATCTGTAAAGGAGAAAACATGAAAATTACGACAAATTATGCGTTAAGCGGCCGTTCCCAAAATATTCAGCCGAATTTTAAAGCGAATATTACATCACATACAAGAGAAATTTTAATTCGTGAAGCAAAAAATTCGGAAAAATTGCCGGAACTTTTGAAACAGCTTGACAGAGTTAAGAATTGGGGCAGCCCGAAATCTTTTATTAACAGTATAATTACCCCGGATCGCAAAAGAGATCTTCTTGTCCTGAATAATTATCATCTGTCAAACGAAAAGTCCGCAAGTCTGGGCGTTCATGCAAAAGACAGTGTATTGAAACAGTTTCTTTCTTTGAAAGAACACGATGTTATCCGCGCTCAAAATTCGCTCGGCAATAATGTCTGACAAATTTGTTCCGGCATTGCAGCCAGCCCTGAAACCGCTTTAGGATGACAAAAATTTTGGTTTGCTTTGTAAAATTCCGAGGAACAATTCGTATGATTTGCCTCCCGCATTCGCTTGAAAAATAAAATTTATTGTGATATTATATGACAACAAAGGAAAAGAAAATGAAAAAAGCGTTGATAAAATTGCATCATCATTCACATAGCACCCCCGGGCTGCTGTTGAATTGATGTGACGCTTTACTCGATTCTGAAAAATAGCTTCCCGGGGAGAAAACGAGAAGTTATTTTTTTATGGAATCGGAGGTCTAACAAATTATGTCTTTAGTAAATATTATTTCTGCCATAGGCAATAACAGCAGCATTTATCCGTTAATAGTCAGGGACTGCGGCATAGAAGTTCCGACAAAAATTGCCATGACTTATAACCAGAATAAAGAAGACAAAAAGATTGCATGGCTCGGTGCAAGAGAACGCTTTATTGACGAATATTCGGTGTCTGCGGTTTGGCTCGGCGGAATTCCTTTGATTGACTATGCGGGCAAAAAGATTATTAAAGGCTTTAAACAATTGGGTTTGAATTCGGATGTTAATCTCAAACTCGTGAGTGAAGAAGCTAAATATAACAAAAAGTTAAAATCCGGCAAAAAAGTCGGTGAAATCTGCCAGGGGTTTGAATACAATATTAAAAAATTTGCGGATAAGCCGGAGGCAAAAGAGGCTGTAAAAGACTTAATCAACGTCAAAAATAACAAAAAAATCTTTGAAAGTCTGATGAATTGCAAATTTGTTGCCTCAATTGCAATACCGATAGCGCTTATGGGGTTTGTTATTCCGAAAGTTGTTTTTGCATCTTCAGCCAGACGTAAGGAAAAATACAGGCAGGAACACCCTGATGCAAATTTCGGCAATTTGAGTTTCGGTGCAAAGGATTTTGATCAGTTTATCCGCGGCAGAGAAAAAATGACAACTTTTCAGGGCGCAGTAACCTCTGTTATCACAAACTTTACAACGGTTCAGAAAATGGCTGCAACGGACGGCGGTTACGCTGTCGGCAGAATTGTTACCGCGCGGAACAAAAATGAAGCCGCTGACCTTGCTTTTAAAATGTCAGGCATGATGTTTTTGAATTTTGTTGCGCCGCACTGGATTGAAAAAGCTTTCAATAAGATTACGGACGTTAACCTTGACCCGAAAATGTTTGTAAATAAGCGTTTTCTTGCAAGTGTTAAAAATAATACGCTTGAGCTTCCCGCGTCAAATAACGCAAAAGATATGCTCGACTTTATTGACAATAATCCGAAAGCCTTGTTTACAAAACTTGCAGGCCAAAACGGCAAAGTCAAGCTTCTTGAAAACGGCGTCAGAGACCCGCGGGCTTATGTGGATATTGATGAACTCGTTAAGTTTAAGGATAATATTGAAAAATTTGCAAAAAACGCAAAAGAAAGCGGTGTAACTCAAAAACTTGCACGAAAAGCCGGACAAAATTCCGATATAATTAAATTCGCCAACAAATCCCTCAGGCTCCGCTCTTTAACAATCCTCGCAAATATCGGCCTGAGCAGTTTCTTACTGGCATACTGTCTGCCGAAAGCGCAGTTTATATTCAGAGAATGGTTTACGGGATCAAAGTTGGAACCGGGGCTTGTGGATTCTCCGCAAAAAATTGAAAATGCCTAGCAAAAAATATTTTTACGTGTTTTAATCTTGATATGCAAATAAGTCCTGTTAATTTATACAATAAAATATCGTTCGGAAAATATTCTGTTTATTACGACAAACGTCCGAAAGAAATTACGGTGGACGATCTTTTGCGTAAAGAAGGCGATCCGCCCAATCCTTACAAGACTACGCGGGAATATATCCGTGAAGCTTATGCTGACCCGTATCTGGTGAAAAAAATTAAAGACAAGGATTTTGAGTCCATTGACCTTTATGAAACTTACAGGCGCAAAAATATTCCGCTGCCGGTTAAAAAAATCAATAAAAACTGTTACAGAGGCGAAACCCTTTTGTATACGCCGAAAAGACTTGCGGCTTTGAAACATAAAGGTGTAAAAAACGTTATTGACCTTGCAAATGTCGAAGATTATGATATCCTGTGCGATCTGAAAGGTTTTAAATACTATAATTTCCCGCTGTTTTTGGATTACCGCAAACACCCGCCGTTTGTTACGCGCGAACAGTACCGCCAAAAACATCAAATCCCCGACACTCATCTGCCTGACGACAGCGAAGAATTCGCTTATGATAACGAAGCCAGACGATTTATTGACGATTTTAAAGAACTTGTCAACGTTATTAATCAGGGGAATTTTTATATAAGCTGTGACCACGGCCGTATAAGAACAGACGCGGCATTGCTTATGAATCAATACTTTAACCCCAAATGGGACGGCGACAAATCCCTTCAGCCCGACGCTGAACAGATTGTAAAGTTCAAAATTTTCTATAATAATCTTTCAAACCGCGACAAGCGCGATTTGGGCTTTACGGAAGATTTTGACAAAGATTTGCGCAGAAAACTCGCTATCAGCAGATAATTTAGAAAAAATATGAAAATTGCATCCTTAAATCCTTATAATTTAACATTTAAATCGAACAATTGCGACGATTATTCGTCAATGGGCGATGATCTTTACGGTGCAAAACTCCGTTCCGTCCTCAGAAATCACATATATCCGCAGCTTTTGTTTGAAGAAGAAAATACCATGCCGGATTATGCGCATTCAATTGAGGACGTTTATATCCCGAACATGGAAAATATCGGTTCAGGCTCATATCGCGGGGCTTCACTTTTTAGAAATTCCAAATGCCTTGATTTGCTTGTAAATTCGGATATCTCAACCGTGATTGATCTTGCGGGGTTTGACAAGCTTAAACACGCCTGCGAAGATAAAAATCTTAAATATTACAGATACTATGTCCCGCTGGATTATTGGATGAACCCGATTTTCGCGGATGACAAGGATTTGCTGGATAAAAAAGAAAGCGAACTCTATACAAAATCCCTTAATAAAAAGGAATTCCTATCACAGCTTGAAAATTACAAGTTTGATGTTACATCAAAACGTAAATTATTTATTGATGAATTTGCGGATTTTGTAGACGTTGTAAATTCCGGGCCGTTTTATATCGGCTGTGATTTGGGCGAATTCAGAACTCCGAATGTTCTTGCGCTTAATTCATATTTCAACCCCAAATGGAACGGCGATAAAATGGAGCCTACAACGGAATTTGTAAGAGAATGTATAAAAAATATGTACAAAAACCTTACGGATGAAGATAAAAAACGTCTCGGTATTGACAGTGACTATGATAAAAAATTACGGGAAAAATTGGGCGTAAAAAAAGGCGGAAATTAAATTCCCGCCTTTGAAATTAAACCATTGCAAAATTGTTTTCCGCAATTCTGTCAGAAAGGATAGTGTTTCTGATTTCAGCCAAATCCTTTTGCATCAATCTTCTCGGTGAACCTTCCTGCATTGAATGGTTTCTTAATAAATATGACGGGTGGAAAATCGCCATAGCCTTGTATTCTTTGTCGTTAATGTTTACGGTAAACCAGTTTCCGCGGATTTTTGAAATTTGGACTTTCGGATCTGCCCAGAATGATTTCAATGCCGTTGCACCGCAAAATACGATTGCTTTCGGGTTCATGATATCAATTTGCGCGTGAAGAAATTTTTCACATGCGGCTTTTTCTTCATCTGTCGGAATTCTGTTTTCCGGAGGTCTGCATTTTACCGTGTTTATAATATACAAATCATCTTCTCTTGAAATTCCTGCTTCATTTAAAAATTCATCAAGCAATTGACCGGCACGGCCTACAAACGGTCTGCCTTCCATATCTTCCAGTTCCCCGGGCGCTTCGCCTATTAAAACTATGCTTGCAGTTTCCGGGTTTCCGTCTGAAAATACCACGTTGTGACGGGTTTTTGCTAATGCGCATGCCTTGCACGCTCTGCATTTAGATTCCACAATTTTCAGGCATTCTTTTTTCATCATCATTTTCATCTCTCTCCTTGTTATTGTTATTAAATACTAACCCAATATTATATTTTTGACAATATCGTTTCAGTTCCTTCATAATTACATTTGACAGTAAAAATACCGCAATCAGGTTCGGTACGGCTAAAAACAGAGTAAATGCATCCGATAGATTGATTATACTTTTGAAGTTCATAGCGGAACCGATAATTATGAATAAACAATATATAACCTGAAAAGTTCTCGTTGTCAATTTTGAATCGCCAAAGAGAAAATTCCAGCTTTTAATCCCGTAATAAGACCCGCAAAGCATGGTCGATAATACAAAACAGCTTGCCATAATCGTTAACAGTATCGGGAAAAACGGGCAAACGCTTTCAAAAGCTTTTGAGGTTAATTCAATCCC
>CALVER010000070.1 GCA_944326625.1 Candidatus Gastranaerophilales bacterium
TAACATATACGCATTTCGCGTCTATTCTGGTTGGAGAAAATAGCTACATTGGGGGTGCTGATATTGTTGCTATGGAAAATAATTCTGAGATTATAATAGGTAAAAATTGTTTAATCGCTTATAACATAGTTATTTATGCTACAGATATGCATTCATTACTTGATAGGAACGGAAAACTTATAAATTATGGTAAAAAGGTTATTATCGGTGATCATTGTTGGCTAGCCAGAGATGTAAAAATAACTAAAAAGGCATTTATACCTAATAACACAATTGTTGGTATGGGTAGTGTTGTAAGTTCAAAATTCGAGGAGGAAAATACGGTTATTGCAGGAAATCCCGCAAAAGTTGTAAAACGCGGTGTTAAATTTGACCGGCTTGCTCCAAATGTTTATTTGGAAAAGCATCCTGAGGCTATTGTTTAAAAATTTTAAACATTTTATGCTTGAGGAACAGAAGTTTTTGTTTGTTTAAATTTTTTGAATACGGAGTTTTGTTCAAACGGGTAATTGCTGAAATGCGGGGTATCAGGCGGAATATGTTTGAAGAATTTGCGTTCCATAAATGCTGCAAACGGAGTTGCCATTAACGGTACAAGCACTCTTTCCGTTATTACGCCGGAACCGATCAGGGCAAGTATTGTGGCAAAACTTTTTTTAGCTGCGCCGATGTGTTTAAATTGGGCGTTTTTGAACATTTTATTCCAGAGCGCGTTTTGCAGCTTGGGGTTTGCTATTGAAAATCCCACTGCAATCTGCGCAATTGCGGTTACGATTCCTGACGCCAAATCCATTGCCGCAACAAATGGACGCCGTTTTTCGGGGATTTTTTTATTTTCCATTGTTGTTTTGTATCTTACTGAATAGGCAAATACGTCTTTCAAAACCGAACACACAACAATAGTTTTCGCGGCAAAGGCATCGTCTGAAATTACGCGTTTCAGATGATTATTTAAAATTTTTGATTGTGTAATCGGTTTAATCATCATTATCCTTTGTCAGTAAGTCTGCTATAATGGGGAATACTCTGTTTGATATTGCAAGAACGGGTACGAAAAGCGCTATGGTTAAAACTGTTCCTGCACGGTCTTTGAAAATATCAAGGCAAGTTTTTTGAAGATTTTTGATTGCTTTTGTTCTGTCGCCGGAAACGGCGTCAAGAATGGGTTTCGGGATTTCTCCGCCTTTTATTGCGTCCTGTACGAGTTTGAAATTGAGTTTACCTTTTTCCGCAAGCTTATCTATGCCTTTGTATAAAAGATTAAGTGACATAATTTGTGCGGCAATTGTGACAACAGCTTCCACGGGTTGTTTTACGGCCGCCCATTTTTTGTTTTCTTTTGATTCATTTGTAAACGGGTTATACAAAATCATTAAAGGCGCAATGGCAAATTTTCCGGCCGCGTTAATATAGTTGGCGATTTTTTCGCCGCCTTGCTCGGAGAATTTTTCGAGTGAATTCGCCATTCTTTGATTGAATTTTACAGGGGTAACGCTTGGTATTTTCATAATTACGCCTATATAAAATTCTTGATAATTTATTTTTGCTGAAAAATTTACAAATGTTTATATTTCAAAAAGATTGCGGTCAATCTGGTTAAAATCAGTAATAATTTGTGAAACGCCTTCGACATTTTTGTAGAATTCGACGGGTTCTCTGGAGGCTATTGCGATAATTTTTCCCGCGCCTGCGTTTTTGGCAGCCTGAATGCCTGAGAGTGCGTCTTCAATTACAATGCAGTCATTCGGGGAAAGCCCGAGATTTTTAGCGGCGATTAGGTAAATGTCGGGTGCGGGCTTGCCGGGAATTTTTCCGTTTGAGAATACAATTTTTTCTAAATCAAACCATTTTGCAAGATTGAATTCCTTTATGTAAAACTCAACATTACTCCATTCCGACATTGTTGCAATAGTCATGGGAATGTTATGTGCTTTTAAAAAATCCAGAAATTCTGCGGCGTGCGGGGCAAGTTTCATATCTTCCGGACGCTCAAGGCACATTGTTCTGTATTCTGCTTCTTTTTCTTCGGCATATTTTTCAACAAGCGCTCTGTCAGGCTTTTTGCCGATTGCGTATTCAATAATATCTTCGTTTGTTCTGCCGAACATGTATTTAAGCATTTCTTCGTCCGTGAAAGCAGTGCCGCGGAGCTTTTTGGAATATTCTCTCCACGCATCAAGGTGCAGCTGTGAATCCCAGAATAATGTTCCGTTAAAATCAAATATAATGCCTCTCATAAGGTTTTTATTGTCCCCGTTCTATAATTTGGTTGTAGTTATCTAAATATTGTTTTGCCTGTTTTTCTTTGTTTAATTTTTTAAATGTATATGCCAGATTGTAGTGAAAATCCGCAACCTGATTATTCAGATCAATTGCTTTATAAAATTCCCATTTTGCGGATTTGGGCTTGTCAATTTTCAAGTAGGCGCAGCCGAGATTGTAATATCCGTAGGCAAAGTCAGGATTGTATTTGACAGCTTTTTTATAAGATTTTATGGCGAGATTCGGTTTATCCTGAAGCATATAGATATTACCGAGGTTATAGTGGGCTTTGTAGTATTTTTCATCAACGGAGATTGCTCTGTTATACATAAAAGCAGCGTCGTCGATTTTGCCTTCATCCTGCAGAATATTTCCCATTAAAAGCCAGTTTTGTGCGGAACGTTCATCTTCCGGAATACTCAGCAAAAGATTAAATGCTTCTTTAATGTTGTTTTCGGCATACAAAATGTTTATTTTGTCGTTTAACTCATCCGCAAAGCAAGATGCTGCACTCAGTATTAATATTGTTAAAACAGTTAATATCTTTTTCATAACAAAATTATATACTAAAAAATTTCTCTCATCAATTTGACTTTCAAAAAACATATTCCATAATGTTGGTGATGTCTCTTTTACTGATATAGTTCCCATAGCTTACTCCTTGCTATGGGAATTCTTTTTGGCTTGGCGGAATAAATTAAAAAAAAGGCCGATATTAACCGGCCTGCTACACACATTATACACACTTTTTACGATTTTAAGGGTTTAATTTTATTTTTTGCTTCCGAAGATTGCCGCAAGAGCCGCGCTGCCTGCGACGAGGCCTCCGTAAAGCCATCCGAGTTTCGGAACTTTTGCCAGCCATCCGAGGTTTTTGGCCAGGAACAAACCGCCGCCTGCAACCGCTGCACCGCCTGCTGCAAGACCGCCGATTTCTTTGAACTGTTCCCAGCGGCTTACCGGCTGACCCGTTATTCTGGAAATATTTTCTTCAGGAGTTGTTTTTCCGTAAATACCGAATGTTAAGCCTTTAAACAATCCGTGAGTGAATGAATCGTGACCGTATCGTCTTATTTCATCACTGATTGAAGCGTTGTACAATTGCTGATAAGTGCTTTTGGCACGTGCGACAATGTTTCGTTCGTCTTCATTCGGATATTTTGCCGCTACTGCTTCTATATAAGAATTATATGCCTGAAGTATTTGCTGCTGTTCATTGTCAACAATTTTTTCATTTAAAACAGCCGCTGCATTTCGGATTGCTTCGTCAGTTGCATTTATTCTCAAATCATTTCTGCGCTGGTTTTCTACCATTTGCAAATTGTAGTCGGATGTGAAATTAAGATAATTTTTCATGTTATTGTAATAATAATCGTAATTTACTCCGCCTCCAAATGCAGGCATAAAAGGCATCATTCCGTTGAACACGCTTGTACCCATAAGATCAGAATCATAAAGATTACTGAGACCCGCATAATTGGCGTAGCTGCCGTACATCGGAAAACCGTTTATTGCCCCTACATTCATGTAGCCAGACATAATCCTAACCTCCAAATTGAGTTTTACTAACCTACCTTACTTATATAAAAACTTTTGCCGCCGCTAAATTGCTTTTTGGGAATTTATTGCTTAATATTTGTTAACAATTCGCTTAAAAGTTAACAAATTTGCCACACATTGCGCTTAATAGTATTATTTTAGATATGAAGATAAAATTATACAAATTATTTTCAATAGTTGTACTTTTATTAATGGGTGCAGTTGTATATTTCAATCAGGCCTGGTTTTTAAAACAATACGACAAAATGTGCAGCATGTATTATATTCATAAAGGCGACAAGGCTTTTAGAAAATTGAAGCTGCAAAGGGCAATTGATCATTACAATACGGCTTTAAAGCTTTTTCCCGAGCATTACAGTGCATGGTTTAATTTAGGGAATATATATGTTGTTTATGAGGATTATTATTCTGCGGTGGACGCTTATGAGCAGGCATTTCACTATAACCCTAAAATGATGATTGCGCGTATGAATTACGGGATAGTATCCGCTGAAAAATTAGGCGATTTTGACGGTGCAATTGACCAGTACAATGAAATTATTAAGACTAAACGGCATTTGGTATCTATTCCTTTTGTTTACAGCAACAGGAAAAGTTACAAAGAAAATAAAGGGATTGCATATTATAATATGGGGGTTGCCTACAGACAAAAGTCTTTGTATTCCGGCGATGACTGGCGTTTGCAGAGACAATATCTGGAAAAGGCGATTGAAGCTTACAAAAACGCCGTAAAAATTCTTAAAAAAGATTACGATGCGCGCTACAACCTTGCGCTTGCATATCATCTTTTGGGTGATTACAACAATGCCGGCTTAACCTACTGCAAGGCTATTCAGCTTGCTCCGATGAATTATGAAGCGCACTATAATCTTGCAATTTTACTGCGTCACATGAAATACTATAAAGAATCCCTTGACGAACTTGAAAAAGCTACCATGCTTATTACGGACAGCCAGGGAAATTCCGCACGCCAGAGATACGTTTTTGACGTGATGAACGATGTAACGCGGACAATTCTTTACAATGAAGAAGATGATCCGCTGGTGGAAAAAATTGATGATGAAAAAAATCAGTTCGCGAGTATGACTTATGTAAACGGAAAAATTGTTGCATCTGAAGCACTTGATAAAGCTATTTTGAAAAACTTCAGAACCTGCGGATCAAGAGAACTGTTTTTGGATGATGATTAACCCTTTACTGCGCCTTCGTTTTCGCCGGAGATAAAGTATCTTTGCATTGATAAAAAGAAAATTATAATCGGGATTATTGAGATTATTGAACCTGCTGCAATGTAGCGCCAGTTTGAGCTGAACATTCCCTGCAGGTTGTTAACCCCGACGGGCAGAGTGTATAAACTTTCTTTTGTCAAAACAATACTCGGCCATAAAAATTCACCCCATGACCCTATAAACGTGAATATCGCAAGCACTGCAAGCGAAGGCTTTACCATTGGCAGTAAAACTCTCAGGAATATTTGAAATACATTGCATCCGTCAACTATTGCGGCTTCTTCCATTTCTCTTGGTATCCCTAAAAATGCCTGACGCATTAAAAATATTCCGAATGCGCTTACCGCAAACGGCATTATAAGCCCTATGTATCCGGCGATATCATTTACGCTGTCTATCAGGTGAAGTTTAATCGTTATAAGATATACTGGCAGCATAATCGCCTGAAACGGTATCATAATCGTTGCAAGTATCGCAAAAAATGTTATTTTCTTTCCTCTAAATTCCATTCTTGCAAGCGGGTATGCCGCAAGCGAGGATAAAATAAGGTTTAATATAACAGTTCCGGCAGCAACTATCATGCTGTTTATAAAATATCCCAGCAGGTTAACTCTGTGCCACACGCCAACGTAGTTTTCAAAAGTGAAATCCTGCGGAATCATAACCGGCGGATACGCAAAAATGTTTTCTCCCGCACCTTTTAAGGACGTTGAAATCAGCCAGATAAACGGAAATATTGATAAAACAGACACCATTATTAATATTGTGTGTGTTGTTATTTTGCTTAAAAGTTTTTTCATAACTGATATTTTTTCCTTTCAAAACACAGGATATTTATTAGCGAAAATACCATTACTATTCCTAAAAGTACGACCGCCATGGCTGAGGCATAACCCAAATCGAGGTTTTCAAACGCTCTTTCGTAAATATAATAAACAATGGTTTTGCTGGAATCAAGCGGGCCGCCCTTTGTCATAACGTAGATTTCCGCAAAAACTTTCATCGCGGAAATTGAACTTATGGTTACTACAAGCGCTATTGTCGGCATAATCTGCGGTACTGTTACGGTTAAATGCTTTGTCAAAAAACTTGCGCCGTCAATGTCGCAGGCTTCGTATAACTCTTTCGGCACGCTCATTAATGCTGCAAGATAAATCATCATATAATATCCGATACCTTTCCAGATAGTTACAATGATTACGGAATACAGCGCCCATTTGGGATCCGTGAGCCAACCGATTGAATTAAAGCCAAGCGATGTCACTATGTAATTTAATATTCCCTGATCCGCATACAGCCACTTAAAAGCAATTGCCGCAACTACTATTGATACAATTACCGGAAGATATATTAGAATTTTGTACAAAGTTATCCCGCGGATTTTTTGGTTTAATAAAACCGCCAGAAATAACGGCACTATCGCAAGAACAGGCACGGCAACAATTAGATAAATGAATGTATTCAGCATTACTTTGTAGAATACGGGATTTTTAAAAAGTTCAATGTAATTTTGCAGCCCTGCAAATTCCGGTGCGTATATGCTGTTCGTATAATCCTGAAAACTCAATACAACCGTCTGAAAAAACGGTATAAAAAAGAATACGATAAGTAATAATCCTGCAGGAAACAAAAATAAATATGGTGCAAATTTGCCGTAATACTTGAACATAAATTTATTATAGCATAAATTCTTGTCAAATTTTTCAAACTTTGCTATAATAAATTTATAAAAGAAGGAGAAAAGCTTATGAAGAATGAAAAAATTTTCCAAAACGGGGGGGGGCGTCTCCTCTAGGTAGACAGGACAAGGGTTTCGGCGGTATTGATTTAGTAAAGATACTAAGATACTATGTCACTAAGGCACTAAGAAGTAGCAGTCGGGTTAGTAAATCCGATCTACATAGTTGTGGTCGAAAGGTGTCTGTCATCCTGAACTTGTTTCAGGATCTTGCAACTGTGACGAAGAGAATGCCCCCCACCCTAACCCTCCCACCTACACTACGTTACGGAAACAGGGTCGCACAACTCGTACCTCGTTGGCTCCCTTTGTTCCTCAAGGGCGGGAGGGAAAAATTAGTGAGCA
>CALVER010000071.1 GCA_944326625.1 Candidatus Gastranaerophilales bacterium
GCCGTGCGTTTAATTAATTCGCCGTTTCCTCTAAGTTCAACCGCACCTTTTACGGAATCTCTTCCGACTTGAAAGTGTGTATCCATCGTCATTTCGTTATTCTGGCAGCGGGTCAGAAGATTTTCGTCTTTGTTCCTTATGACCTTCCTTGCCTGTACAGCACCGACATCTTTAGGCTCCAGATTAGGTACGAGTTTTTTTAAGAAATCTTTTTCGACCCTTGCATCAGCGTCAAATACAAGGATTGCCTCGCCTTTTGCATAGATAAGTGCATCGTTTAATACGGCTGATTTTCCCGGAAATGCATCTTTCGGACGAATAAACGCCGTAACTTTGTCGTATTTTTTTTCTAAATCTTTTATAACAGAGGCGGTATTGTCAACACTTCTGTCATCAATAACAATTATTTCAAACGGGTCGTAATCCATTTGCAAAATATTTTCAACGGTTGCCGCAATAACGCTTTCTTCGTCATGCGCCGGAATAAGCACGGATACAAACGGTTTAAAGTTTTCGTTAATAATCTGCGGGTATTTTTGCATCTGACGGCTCTTTATTTTGTACGCAAGGCTCGTAAACATTGCGTATAAAGCCATTGCCGCTACCAGAAAAGCCAATCCCCACAGTGTATTGAAGTAACTTTGAAAGATGTATATGAATACACCCAGCCCGAAAACTATTGCAAATAATAATACTCTTTCTTTCATATCTTCCACATGACATTGTACCAAAAAACCGCAAAAATTGCTCGGATTTGTTATTATTATTACTTTTTGTGTACAAAATTAACCGAAAATTCATCTTTTCGGATGTTTTTTAAGGTTAAATATTGTAAACTACTTGCACAACTGAAAACTTCGGCTATAATTAGCATGTACACAAAAAAAGGAGTTTTATCATGAACAAAGAAGAATTAGTACAAGAAATCGCTAAAAAAGCAAACGTAACTCAAAAAGAAGCTTCAGAAGTATTGAGCGCTTGGGTTGACACTATTCAAAAAACAGTTGCTAAAGGCAAAAAAGTTACTTTAGTTGGTTTCGGTACATTCGAATCACGTAAGAGAGCTGCAAGAATCGGCAGAAATCCTCAAACAGGTAAAGAACTTAAAATCGCTGCTAAAACAGTTCCTGCATTTTCAGCAGGTAAAAAATTCAAAACTGTTGTTAACGGCAAATAGTTTTTAGTTTTTTGGAAAAAGGCGGGGCTTTCGGGCTCCGCTTTTTTTATGGATATATTTTGTCCTCAACGCCTATATTGTCAAAATCTTCCACAGTAAACTTTGATTTTTGTATAAATGCACAGTTGCCGATATAGTAGAGTTTACCGAGGTTTTGGACGTTTGAAAGCGAAAATACCGCATCGCCGCCGATTGTTTCAAGGTTTTTTAAATCCGTTATAAGTGAATTCTGAAAATAAGCATTTTTGCCTATTGTCTGCAAATCTCCTAAATCTGATATAAGAGATTCTTCAAATCGTGCATTGCCGCCGATTTTGCGCAGGTGTTTAAGTGACGTTATATTTGACTTTTGGAATTTCGGACTCCAGCCTATGTATTCCAGTTTTCCCAGATCACTTATATGAGAATTGCTGAAAATGGCGTGTTCGCCGATAGAGGTAAGTTCTCCGAGGTCTTTCACATTGGATTTTGAAAAATCAGCGTTTTTGCCTATGGATTTTAATTTATTCAGAGATGTGATTTTTGAATTTGTAAAAGTTGCGTCTCCGCCGATTTTCTCCAGCTCATTCAAGTTTTCGACTATAGAGTCGGAAAAATCCGCGTTCCCGTGAATAATTTTTAAATTTTTCAACTCGGTGATTTTTGAATCTGCAAATTCCGCATTATGGGTAATTTCTTTTACGTTTTGAATTAATTTATTCTCATCAATTCCGAGGTCGCTGAATGTATAATACTCATCCGGCTGTTCAAATTTGTCAATTATATACAACCCGTCTTTATCTTTAGAATATTTTATATTGAAGTATTTGAATATTTCGTCTGCTGCATTGTTTTTGATTGCTTGTTGTAAATCTTTCCGTATTTTGTTAACGTTTTTTTCTTGTTCGCTAACCTTATCAATTTCTTTTTGTGCGTAATTTCCGATTGCAAGATTTTGGTCTTTTATATAGTTATTTACAAGCGTAAGATAGCGGGCTGCAAAACGGCTGTTGTTAAGCTCACCCTGAATTTCGCGAATTTCGTCATTTTTAAGCCTTATTCCTATTTTAGGCGCACCGTTTTCGTTGTAGATATGAAAATCTCCTGCGGCAAGGTATTCTCTGGCTGTCATGTTTTTTGTGCACCAGGTATGGTAGGACATTAATTTTAATTTGTCTACATTTTGGTCAAAATTCTTTTCGTCATGAATTTTGCTCGGGATTTTTACCCAGCCTGTGTAATTTTTGTTGGAATCATTAAGACATTTTGCCAGAAGGTTTGCGTTATAAATTTTTTTAAAATCAAACAATATTTTGGGTTCGTTTTTCAGAACGTTTTCAAGATTATTCACGGTTGCATTTAGAACTTGTATGTCTAACTCGGGCGGCAGGGTATTTGTTGTGTCTTTCAAATCTTTTGTAATAGCATTCAAAATCAATAATTTTGTAGTGTTTTTGTATGCGTCATTTCCGGATAAAAAATCAATCCAGTTATTCAAAATTGATTTTCGGAGCCGGCGGGTTTCGTGTGTCCTTCCCCCAAAATGTGTATTGAGGTATTCTTCATGAATTTTTGTATTAGCCCATTTTTGCAAATCGTCATTTGTCTTGAATTTTTGAATGGGCGCCTTGAATTTTTCCACAACAGCAAAATCTACACCCTCAAAATCTCTTTTTTTCATTGTGCCAAAGGAAACTGAGTGTTGATACCCGTAATAGTTAGGCGTTATTGCAGAAATTCTCATATCAGGTATAAGTCCGCTGAAGAAATTTATTTAACACTATATTAAGAAATATTACTTTTTACCTTTGCGTTTGTAGTAATCTTCAATAAATCCCGTATTAAAGTTTCCGCTGATAAATACTTCATCCTCAACAATATCCTGATGGAAAGGAATAGTTGTTTCAATACCTGTTACGACGTATTCTTTCAAGGCTCTGTACATTCTGCGGCGGGCTTCATTACGGGTTCTGCCCCAGCAGATTAATTTGCCTATCATGGAATCGTAATAAGGCGGGATTGAGTAATCCTGATAAACATGAGAATCAACTCTGACGCCGAAACCGCCCGGGGTTACGTAGCCTGTGATTTGACCGGGGTTAGGCATAAAGTCTTTTTCAGGGTTCTCAGCGTTAATTCTGCATTCGATTGCATGACCTCTTAAAACGATTTCATCCTGTGTAAAATCGAGCTTTTCGCCTGCGGCGACCATGATTTGTTCTCTGACTAAATCAACGTTTGAAATCATCTCGGTTACGCAGTGTTCAACCTGAATACGGGTATTCATTTCCATAAAATACCACTTGCCGTCGTGGTCAAGCAGAAATTCGCAGGTGCCTGCACCTTCATAGTTAATCGCTTTTGCCGCGCGGACTGCAGCAGCCCCCATTTCGCGTCTTGTTTCTTCATTAATTGCGGGTGACGGTGCTTCTTCAATTAACTTTTGGTGGCGGCGTTGAATTGAGCAGTCGCGTTCGCCTAAGTGTACAACATTTCCGTACTGGTCGGCGAGAATTTGAACTTCAATATGGCGCGGATTTTCAAGGTATTTTTCCGCATACACATCAGGGTTGCCGAAGAAATTTTGAGCTTCTGACTGGCAGAGGTTCATATTTGTTTCAACTTCGTCATCTGAGCGGACAATTCTCATGCCTTTCCCGCCGCCGCCTGCTGTTGCTTTCAGGATAATCGGATAGCCTGCTTTTTTTGCAAATTCTTTAACTTCTTCAGGCGTCTTCAAAATTCCGGTGCCCGGAGTTACGGGTACGTTATTTTCAATCATTGTTTTGCGGGCAGTGGCTTTGTCGCCCATTTTGTGCATAGCTTCAGGCGTCGGGCCGATGAATTTGATATTGTGTTTTGCGCAAATTTCCGCAAAATCAGCTCTTTCAGACATAAAGCCGTAGCCCGGGTGGATTGCGTCGGCGCCGGATACAAGCGCTGCTGAAATTATTGCCGGAATACTCAAATAGCTCTGTGCACTGGCTGCAGGGCCTATACAGTAAGCTTCGGTTGCAAGTCTTACGTGAAGTGAGTTTGCATCGGCCTGTGAATATATTGCAACTGTCGGAATTCCGATTTCTCTGCACGCTCTTATAATTCTTACCGCAATTTCTCCGCGGTTTGCTATCAATACTTTTCTAAACATACCCTATTCCTTAAAAAATAAGTGAGATAAAGATTTTATCTCACTTAAAATAACTATTCTATATACATTAATACCTGACCGAATTCAACGGGCTGACCGTCTTCCACGCAAATTTCAACTACTTTGCCTGAAAATTCGGATTCAATTTCGTTCATCAATTTCATAGCTTCGACAATACAAACAACATCGCCTTTTGAAATTGTCTGACCAACTTCAACAAACGGTTTTGCATCCGGAGAGGAGGCTTTGTAGAAGGTTCCGACCATAGGTGATGTAACGGGCTGACCTTTTTTAGCTTCCTGTTTCGGAGCTGCGGCAGGTGTTTGCGCAGGTTGTGCGGCAGGAGCTGCAGCAGGTGCAACAACAGGTGTGCCTGCCGTATACAATTCACGTCTTACGGTGATTGCCTGATTGCCGTCTTCCAGCGAAATTTCCGTCAAGCCTTTTGCTTCAATTATTTCAGCTAACTTTTCAATATAATCTGTATCAAACTTCATTTTATATGCCTTTCTTAATTATGCGCGATCCAAATATTCATTAGTTCTGGTGTCAACTCTAATTTTGTCGCCGTTAGAGATAAAGAACGGAACGTTAACAACTGCACCGGTTTCAAGTGTAGCGGGTTTTGTGCCGCCCTGAGCGGTGTTACCTTTTTCTGAAGGCGGAGTGTCAACAACTTCCAATTCAACGTGAGCCGGAATATCAACACCGATAATTCTTGATCCGTGCATTAAAACCTGAACTATCATGTTTTCTTTCAAATATTTAATTCCGTCCCCGACCTGATCTTCGGTTAATTGCAATTGTTCATAAGATTCCATATCCATCATTATGAATTCTTTACCTTCTTTATATAAATATTGCATTTCACGTCTGTCAAGCATTGCTTTTGCAACTTTTTCACCTGCACGGAAAGTTTTTTCAACTACCTGTCCGGTTTCAACGTTTTTAAGTTTAGATCTTACAAAAGCTGCGCCTTTTCCCGGCTTAACGTGCAAAAACTCAACTACTGACCATAGACCGTTGTCCAGTTCAAGAGTCAAGCCTGTTTTTAAGTCGTTTACTGAAATCATCTTTTTTCCCCTTATAAAATATATCTTATTGAATATACTGATAATAACATAAAAATATAAAATTTCAAACCTGCTTAACAAATTGATAAATTTAATATCTTGCCAAAATCAAATAAAATTGGTATAATAAGACAAAAAGAAGGAGAAAAGCTTATGAAAAATGTGAAAAAATTGAGAAACGGGGGGGGGCGTCTCCTCTAAATAGTGATAGCAAGGGTTTTGGGGAAGCTACAGGGGGAATATGTCTTTTCGACGACGCTCCCGCCTCCGGCTCCGCTATGGTCTCAAAGACATATTCCCCCTGCGCGATATCAGAAGTTGGTGAGGAAAAAAGTAGTAGTAGGTTGGGCATACTTGCCCAACAAGAGATCCTGAAACGAGTTCAGGATGACAAGGAATATTCCCTCTCCCACAAGGGGCGAGGAAAAGTTTCTTCAAAACATGCTGCCTTTACCCTGGCGGAGGTCTTAATAACCTTAGGCATAATCGGAGTTGTTGCAGCAATGACAATCCCGACATTGGTAGCGAATTATAAGAAAAAAGTAGTTGAAACGCGTCTGGTAAAAGTATATTCCACATTTAATCAGGCTATAAAGATGTCGGAGGCAGAACACGGCCCGTTGACAACTTGGGATGCAATTGAGGAAACTATAGAATATGATGATGAAAATCAATCATATATTATTACAGAATCAAATATAGTTGATTGGTATGATAAATATATTGCACCATATATAAAGACAGCTAAAGTAGATAAAAACAATACAACGAGCAAAGACAAAAAGATAAAAGTGTGGATGCCTGACGGAAGTCTGGTTTTAATAAGCGGTAACAGCTGGCTTGTATATCCGAATGCAAATGATTATAGTGAGAGTGAATTTGGCGAAGATACCGGATTAACGGATAGGGATAAAAATGGCTGCGGAACGAAGTATTTTACATTTTATTTCAATCCCAGAACCACAAGCAATAAAGAATACCATTATGGCAAGGGGCTTGAGCCATATCTTAACTATTGGGACGGTACATTAGAAATGCTTTTAAATGATAATAGCCTTGGCTGTAAGGAAGAGGTAACAAATGAAAGAGCTTACTGTACGCAGCTTATAAGAATGAATAACTGGAAAATTCCTGATGATTATCCGCTGAAATTTTAGTTTTTATGCTAAAATTAATATGAAATGGCAGAAGGACAAATCTACAAAATACATTCAGACTTTTACTACGTTGATGACGGAGTAAAAAGCTACGAATGCAAAATTCGCGAGGTCTTGAAAAAGCAAAGGGAAAAAATCCTTGTCGGCGATTTTGTGGAATTTAACAACGGGGTTATAGAAGCTTTAATCCCCCGAAAAAACTTTATTTCACGCCCGAGTGCCGCAAATATCGACCAAATAATCATCGTTTCAGCACTTAAAGAGCCTGATTTGAACCTTATGCAGCTTAACAGATACGCTGCACTTGCCAAATATCATAATATTGAAGCTGTTTTGTGCTTTAATAAAAGTGATTTAAAGTGGGATAAGCATTTAAAACTGAAAATTCTTTCGATTTACGAACCTTTAGGATACAGGATTATTTTTACGTCCGCGACCGAACATAAGGGCTTGAGGGAATTTGAAAAGAT